>NZ_JBHZCN010000047.1:0-70744 GCF_042755465.1 Kitasatospora sp. NPDC059160
AACCTCGGGTCCCCGCGCCCCCGGCCGCTGCGCCCCCGCCCCGCCCCGGGGGCCCCGCCCCCCCCCCCCCCGGCCCGTCCCCGGCAGGTCAGGTGCGGTCCGCCCCGGGGGTGTCGAGGAGGTCGGTCACCAGGCGCTGGGCGTAGGTGGCGTCGAGGCCGGACGGGCGGAAGAGGATGCGGTACATCAGGGGGGCGACGACCCGGTCCATGGTCGTCTCGACGTCGGGGGCGGGCTCGCCGCGGTCGGTGGCCCGGGTGAGGACGGCGTCGAGCTGTTCGGCCGCGTAGGCGGAGCACTGGCCGGCGTTGCTGCCGTCCGGGTCGCCGAGCAGGGCGTCGCGGGTGTAGGCGCGGCCCGAGGGGGAGGCCATCTCGTCGAGGAACTGTTCGGCCCAGGCGGTGAGGTCGGCGCGCAGGTCGCCGTGGTCGGCCGGCGCGCCGTCGGGGCGCAGACGTTCCACGGCGACGTCCGACAGCAGCTCGGCGAGGTCGCCCCAGCGGCGGTAGATCGTCGACGGGGTGACCTCGGCGCGCTGGGCAACCAGGGGGACGGTGAGCGCGTCCCGGCCCACCTCGGTTAGGAGTTCGCGGACGGCGGAGTGCACCGCGGCCTGGACCCGGGCGCTGCGCCCGCCGGGGCGGACCATCTGCTTGCGGCTCATGACTCCACTTTAAAGCACAGTTCTTGCGTTTAGCGGACGTCTCATTGGGGGCCTTGAATCGAGTGCGAGAGTTCCGGCCCGGGTGATACACGGTCTGCGTGACTGAGCAGTTCCCAATCCGCCTGGGATCGATCGGCAGGACGTCGGGCGGGCGTCGGCGGCGAGGACGAGTTCTTTGTTCGTCCTGCGGGTGGCCCGGCGGGCTGACCGGTCGGAGACCAGGCCGGCTATGGCGGCTTGGGTCTCGGCGAAGTATTCGAGGCGGCCGGTTTAGCGCTGCGCCACTGCCTTGCCGGATCGCGGCGGACAGCATGGAGCGGTCCACTCCTGACAGCGCAGCCAGGGCCGAGTGCGGAAGAGCGTGTCCCAGGTGCGCGAGCGTGGCCGGCACCCGGTCGACGCACACCGGACGATGCTTCGGGCCGGCACCAGCCTCGCGCCGCCTACGCCTGCCGCCGCTCCCACTGCTCCTTCGTGATCTCGTACCGCACACCGCCGAGCTCGGAACCCTCGACCGCCATCATGAAGTCCGGCGTGGGGATGTTCTCCGCGAGCGTCATCCCGAGCTTCTCCATGACGTTGCGCGAAGGGCGGTTCACGGTCATCGTCTCGGCCCAGACCATGCGGATGCCGAGCTCGCCGAACCCCTTCACCAGCAGCGCCTGCGAGACTTCGGTGGCGTAGCCCCGGCCCCAGGCCGCCTGGCGCAACCGATAGCCGAGTTCGGCCTCCTCGCGCGGGCCGCTGCGCCGCGGGCGCAGGCAGAACCAGCCGACGAACGCGCCGCTGTCCTTCTCGTGCGCGGCGAACAGACCGAGGTCATGATTCCAGCGCTCGTAGCCGGCGAGGATGCTGGGGATGGCGAGGTCGCGGACCTCCTCCGGCGGGGTTGGAGTGCCGCCGTTCAGGTAGCGCATCACCGCCGGGTCGCTGTCCAGCTCGATCAGCAGGTCCGCATCGGCGGCGGCGAAGGGGCGGAGGATCAGGCGCTCGGACTCGAGGTAGGTGGTCACGTGAGGATCTTGGCCGAGGCGGGTCGGGCGGTCCAGGGAGTTTTCGTCCCGAGGTTCGGAGGTCAGGTTCCGCGTCAGATCGGCGTGCCAGCCACGGCGGCCCTGCTGTCCGTCGTCGAGGTGAGGCACGGGCCTGCCCGAACGTGATCACGAGGTCCCGGGGCCCGTTTCCGGCCCCGGGACGGGATATCCGATCTGCGTCAGATCATCGTCGAGATCGGCGAGGTCGACATCCGGGTTCAGTGCGGATACGACGCTCTGGGTGAGAGGTCGCAGCGCATAGACGTGACGAACGGCCTCGATGTCGACCGCGACCTCGTAGTACTCCTCCGCGAACTGTTGATATGCCTCGGGACGGCCATCGGTCAGAACGTCGAACAACCATTCCGCGCTGCCGCCGTCCTCCACCCCCGCCGGCAGGGGCTCGATGGCCCCGGCCCTCCACGCGGAGCCTGCCTGTTCACGCCAGAAGCACACGGTTGCCCGCGGTGTCCCGTCCTCTTCGCTGAACGCAGGCTCCGCAACGTGGTGGAGAAATGCCGCCGGCACCCCGTCGAACAACCCGGGCCACGGGACCGGGGGCGTGACCCGATACGGACTCATCGGCGACTCATGATCGAAGCCACGGGCATACGCGCCCGCCGGCGAGAAGACGATCGAGTAGTCGTTACCGCACCCGTCACGCATCGAGGCCATCTCCTCGGTCGGCGACCACCGGGAGTCGAACGAGGAGAACCGGGACTCCCAGTCCGGGCTCAGGATGGCGTCCAGGACGGCCATGGCGCGGGAGCGATCCCGAACGGTAGAGATCTCCGGCAGCTGACGGGTTACTTCATGGACAGACATGTGCCTCATCCAAGCCGATCCCACTGACAGAACCCACACCGCCCACGTGACATCGTGGATTCCACAGAAACGCACCTTCGGCTGGCTCATGAACCACCGCCGCCTGGCCCGAGACCACGAAGCCCTCCCCCGCCCGTTCCGAAGCCATGGTCCACGTGGCGATGATCAACCTCATGACCCGCTGACTCACCAGCGAAGCCACCCCCACCTGGCATGGAACCTGACCTCAGAACTCGGTTCTGGCACAGATCTTGGGGAGCGGCCGCGGAAGGTGACAGGTTCGTTCGATTGCAGGGAGGGCCACGACCCTGGAGACCGTCAGCGTTCACGCATTCTGGTCCACCACCAGCGCGTCATCGCCCACTCACTGTAGTTGGGCTCCGGCAAGGTGCGGCGCTCGAATTCCTCATCGATACGCGCGATCAATCGGCCCAAGTCCCGTTTGGCTCCGGGCGGCAGGTGCAGCATCGCCCACTCCAGGTCATCACGGGCATCTCCCACCCCCGGCGAATCAAACGCGGAGGCGTCCAGGTAGCGTCCGGGCTGCTTAAGCGCCCACTCGAAACGCCAGATTGCCTTGGCGACCGCGTTGGGCCACATCTCCTGGTCCTCGACCCGGCGGATCGCAGCACGAGTCCGCGCGGAGACACCAGGGACCCTCAGGACCGGATACTGCCATCGTGGCCGCCACCGCTCTGCACGGACGGCCTTGGGACGCCTACGCGGCATCGCCCTTTCGGATCAACATGAGGTCATCCTGCCACGGCTGGGTACCTGCATGCACTGGCTATATGCCCGCCGCGGCAGGGGTTCCTGCTGTCCGGTTCTCGCGCGGCTCTTGGGGAACATCGCGAAGTGTTACTGGAGAAGGATCATCTTGCGGAGCAGCTCGAAGCCGGCGCGACCGTAGAGCTGCCGCTTGATCTTCTTGATGCGGTTGACGGCGCCCTCGATGCTGCCGGAGCTCCAGTCGAGAGTGAGCCCTGCTGTCACGGCGTCGAGGTCTCGGAGCAGGTGGAGTGCGAAGCCGGTGAGGCCCGGTAGCTGGCTGGCGTCGACTGCGTCGATCCAGGTGGGGAGTGTGGAGCCGAGGCGGTCGGTGAGGATCTCGCCGAAGTCGCGGACGTGTCCGGCGGCCTTGTCCAGTTCGGGGTAGCGGGCCAGGACCTCCTTCAGGCCGGCCCGGTCCTCCTCGTTCAGGGTCGAGGGGTGTCGGGTGAGCCAGCCGGTCACCTGCCGCACCGTCGGCGGTCGCGGCGGCGCGCCGGCCGGAGCCCCGCGGAGGGTGGTGATGCGGGAGCGGTCCATCTGGTAGGTGACGGGCGCGTTGTCGGCAACGAGTTCACTGTGGAGGTGGGTGACGCTGGTGCATCCCGCGGCGAAGCGTCGCTCCAGGTAGGGCTTGTAGGGGTCCAGTCTGCTGGGCCGGGGGCGGTGTCGCGGATGGTGTCCTGCCAGCGTGCGGCGTTCGCGTGCCGGAGGACGGTGTTGAGGCCCCAGCCCAAGTGTCGGGCGATCGCCCGGCGTGAGTGGCCTTGAGCCAGGAGCTCGTGAACCTGGGCATGTGCCGCCTTGTTTCTCTCGGCACGTCGGCCGACGGGCTCCGAGTCGTCCTGCGGTCGACCGGAAGCAAGTCCGGTGGCCTCCGGCAGCATGCTGCTGGGCGATGGGTTGCGCAGGCAGTCGCGGTGGGCGGCGACGCAGGTCTCCACGGCCCGGCCGAGGCCCTGCCACAGAGGGAACCGGTCAGCGACCTGCAGAGCGTCAGGGGTACCGCGCCGTGCGCCTTCGGCGGAGGCGCCCCCCCCGGTCCGGCAGATGATCTCCACGCCGGGGTGACGGACCAGCCACGCAGCCAGCGGCCCGGCCTCACGTGTCGGGAGCACATCGACCACGCGGTGGTCTTCGACGCTGGTCAAGACGGTGGAGTAGGTCTGGCCACGACGGATCGCGAAATCGTCCACGCCCACACGCGGCGTGCTGAACGCGGGATCGGGCAATGCCATGACCCTGCGCAACAAGGTCATCCTTCCCGCGCCGAAGCCCAGCTGGGCTGCCAGCCGGGCG
The DNA here is from genome assembly GCF_042755465.1 of Kitasatospora sp. NPDC059160. Taxonomy (NCBI): domain Bacteria; kingdom Bacillati; phylum Actinomycetota; class Actinomycetes; order Kitasatosporales; family Streptomycetaceae; genus Kitasatospora; species Kitasatospora sp. NPDC059160. The sequence continues at coordinate 4,591 of NZ_JBHZCN010000047.1, forward strand.
CCGGCCCGACCGGCGAGCGCGAGCCCTCGCGCTCCAGGGCATGGTTGAGCCGGGTGGTGAACCGTGCGTACGGGGCAGCCAGCCGCGAGAACCGCTCAGCAAACGTCCGACGCGGACAGTCCGCCGCCCCACAGATGAAACGCCGGACCACCAACCGGATCACGAAGCCCTGCTCAGCGAGCGGAAGATCCTTCAATCTGCGGCGATATCGGTCGTGCACCGGGTCCGAGAAGCGGCCACAGTCCGGACACTCCGCCCCGGCACCCCGGCACCCCGGCACCCCGGCACCCCGGCACCCCGGCACCCCGGCACCCCGGCCCCGCGCCACCACCTCGACCGTACCGAACAAGGCGGTCACCGCCTCGACGTCCAAGTCGTCGATCCCGTCGAACACGAGCGAGTCCCAGAACGATGCAGTGGTCTGCATGACCAGCACGATCACCGCCACCGGCCGACCACGGCAGATACCACAAAGGAGGTGATGGAGCGTCACTTCCGGCTGCCGGGCAGCCAGGCGTACGCGGTCTCACGCGACCCAGCCCCTCGCAATCGAACACCAAGGTGACGTTCCGCGACCGCTCCCCAAGATCTGTGCCAGAACCCAGAAGTCAGGGACGAAACGCCCGGTCAGCGGGGCTCGCTCGGCAGGTCGGCCCGGCTCGCGAGTGCCCGGGCGGGCTGTGCCCGGTCCGGCCGCGTCCGCTCGTAGGCGTGGCCCACCCGCAGCAGGGTCCGCTCGTCGAGGGGGTGTCCGAGCAGTTGGAGGCCGATGGGCAGGCCCGCCGTGTCGTGGTCGGCCGGGACGGACAGGGCGGGCACCCCGGTGATGTTCGCCGGGGCGGAGAGGCGGACGTAGGCGTCGGAGACGCCCTCGATCGTGCCGTCGGGCCAGGTGACGGTGGCCTGGCCGACCCGGGCCGCGGTCATCGGGACGGTCGGGGCGGCGATCACGTCGACCTCCTCCAGGACGCGGGCCCACTCGCCGCGCATCAGGGTCCGGGCGCGTTGGGCGCGCAGGTAGTCGCCGGCGCCGAGCAGCTCGCCGGCCTCCAGCAGGACCCGCACGTCCGCCCCGTACAGCTCGGGGACGGTGCGCAGGGTGCGCGCGTGGTAGGCGGTGGCTTCCGGCACCATCAGGCCCCACTGGGTGGCCTGGAGGTAGCGGGTCAGCGGGATGTCGACCTCGACGGGCCGGGCGCCGAGCTCCGCCAGGTGGCCGACGGCCCGGTGGACGGCATCCGCCACCTCCGGGTCGACGTGGTCGAAGTAGTGGTTGGTCGGCACGCCGACGCGCACGCCCGTCAGGTCCGCGGCCCGGTCGAGGGCCCGCTGCGGCCGGTGGTCGACGGCGGGGGTGTCCAGCGAGGCGGGGTCGCGCGGGTCGTGCCCGGCGAGGGCGGTCAGGACGAGGGCGGCGTCCTCGACGGTGCGGGTGATCGGCCCGACGTGGTCCAGGGACCAGGACAGCGAGGTGACGCCGTGCCGGGGGACCAGGCCGTACGTCGGCTTGAGGCCGACCACGCCGTTGAGCGCGGCGGGCACCCGGATCGAGCCGCCGGTGTCGGTGCCGAGCGCGAAGGTCGCCGCCCCGGCCGCCACCGCGACGGCGGACCCGCCGCTGGAGCCGCCGGCGACCCGGGAGGCGTCCCAGGCGTTGCCGGTCTGCGGGGTGGTCAGGCCGTAGGCGAACTCGTGGGTGTGGGTCTTGCCGACCAGGACGGCGCTGGCGGCCCGCAGTCGGGCGGTGACCGTACTGTCGGCGCTCGCGCGGTGGTCGGCGCGGACCCGGGAGCTGGCCGTGGTCGGCAGGCCGGCGACGTCGATCAGGTCCTTGAGGCCGACCGGGACGCCGTGCAGCGGCCCCCGGTACCGGCCCCGGGCGATCTCCCGCTCGGCCTCGCGGGCCGCGGCGCGGGCCTGCTCCCCGGTGACCGTGACATAGGCCCCGAGCTGCGGCTCCACCCGCTCGATGCGGTCGAGGACGGAGTCGACCAGTTCGACGGGGGACAGTCGCCGCTCCCGGATCTGCTCGGCGGCCTCGGCGAGGGTCAGCTCATGCGGCTGCATCGTTCTTCTCCTTCTTCTCCTTCTCCTTCTCCTTCTTCTCCTGCTCCGGCTCCTGCTCCGGCTCCTGGTGGCCCGCGTGCTCCTGCGTCGCGCGGTAGGCGCTGCCGGGCGGGGTGTCGCCGAAGTCCAGTTCGCGCAGGACGGCGACGACGGAGCGGATGTGCTCGGCGGTGGCCGCGACCTCGGCGTGGCGGTCGTCGGGCAGCGGGAGTCCGGCCAGGGTGGCCCAGCGGGCGGCCTCGGGCGGGGTGAGGGCGGGCGAGGACATTGGAGGATCCCTCTTCCGGTTGGGCGGGAACGGCGGAGCGCCCCGCCGAGAAGCTAAAAGCTAACGGCTTGCGTTAGTGCGACTGTAGGTTCTATCGTCACTTAACGCAAACACATTGCTTTTACGGGAGGGAGTCCCATGTCCGGCCTTCTGTCAGGCCCCCTGACCGGCCGTCCGACCGGCCGTCTGACCGGCCCGGTGGCGCGCGCCTCCGCCCACCGGAGGAACCGCGCGGCGACCTTCGCCCTCGACGCGTCGGTCCTGGCGGCCCTGCTGGCCGCCTCCAGCGCCCCGACCCCGCTGTACCCCGTCTACCAGGACCGCTGGGGCCTCTCCGCGCTCGCCGTCACAGTCGTGTTCGCCGCGTACTCCCTGGCCCTGCTGTCGGCCCTGCTCACCACCGGTGCGCTCTCCGACCACCTGGGACGGCGCCCCGTACTGGCCGGCGCACTCCTCGCGGAGGCCGCCTCGATGCTGCTCCTGGCCTCGGCGGACGGCGCCGGCACCCTGACCGCGGCCCGCCTCCTGCAAGGAGCGGCGACCGGCGTGGCCACCAGCGCCGCCGGCGCGGCCCTCCTCGACCTGGCCGACCCCCGGCACCCCGGACGCTCCGCCCTGACCAACACCATCGCCCCGGTCGCCGGCATGGCGGCGGGCGTCCTCGGCTCCACCCTCCTCGTCCGCTTCGCCCCGGCCCCCACCACCACCGTCTACCTGCTGCTGGCGGCGCTGTTCGCGGCCCAGGCGATCGCCGTCGCCTTCACCGCCGAGACGGCCCGCCGCCACCCGGGCGCGCTGCGGTCGCTGCGCCCGCGACTCGCCCTCCCGCCCGCGGCGCGCCGCACCCTGCTGACCACCGGCACCGCCGTCGTCGCCGTCTGGGCCCTGGGCGGCTTCTACTCCTCCCTCGGTCCGGGCCTGGTGCGCCTGGCCGCCCCCGAGGCCCCGCAGGCGGCCCGCGGCATGGTCTTCTTCACCCTCAGCGCCACCGCGACCCTCACCGTGTGGGCCCTGCGCCGCGCCGACCCCCGCACCGCCGTCACCCTCGGCTGCCTCGCCGTCCTGCCGGCCGCGCCCCTCGCCCTGGCTGGACTGCACGGCGCCGGAGCCCCCGCCGTCCACGGCGGCGCGGCCTTGGCCGGCGCGGCCTTCGGCGCCGTCTCCCAGGGGACCCTGCGCCTGCTCCTCGCCCCGCTCGCCGAACGGGACCGCGCCGCGACCCTCGCCGCGTACTACGTGCTCAGCTACCTCTCCATGAGCCTGCCCGCCATCGCCGCGGGCGCCGCCACCCGGCAGTACGGGCTCGGGACCACCTCCCACGCCTACGCCGCCGTCGCCGCCCTGCTCGCCGTGGCCGCCCTCGCGGCCCTCGCCGGGTCACGGCGCCGGGCGGCCGCGGCCCACCCCGACCGCTGACGAACACCCACCGACGTACAGCCCACCGAACCGCAAAGGAAACGACCGACCGTGCAGACCCCCTCCGCCACCCCCGCCACCGCCACCCCCGCCACCGCCCCCTCCTGGACCGTCGGCGACCTCACCGTCCACCGCATCGACGAAGTCCCGCTGCCGCCGGCGACCGGGCCTTGGCTGCTGCCCGACGCCACCCCCGAGGTGGTGGCCGGCCACGACTGGCTGCGCCCCGACTTCGCCGGCCAGGACGGCGTCCTCCACCTCGACAGCCACAGCTTCGCGTTCGTCGTGGACGGGCTGCGGGTGCTGGTCGACACCGGCATCGGCAACGGCAAGCAGCGCGCCAACCCGGCCTGGCACGACCTGCGCACCGACTACCTGGAGCGCCTCACCGCGGCCGGGTTCGCGCCGGAGACCGTCGACCTGGTGGTCCTCACCCACCTGCACGCCGACCACGTCGGCTGGAACACCCGGTGGGAGGACGGCGCGTGGGTGCCGACCTTCCCCGCCGCCCGCTACCTCACCGCCCGCGCCGAGCGGGAGTTCTGGGCCGGGTACGACATGGACGAGGCCCGCGCGCAGATGTTCCGCGACTCCGTCCTCCCGGTCGAGCGGGCCGGACAGCTCGACCTGGTCGACGTCCCGGCCGAGGGCGTGCAGATCGTCCCGGGCCTGCGGCTGGTCCCCACCCCCGGCCACACCCCCGGGCACATCGCCGTCGAACTGGCCGACCGCGGCGAGACCGCGTTGATCACCGGCGACTGCGTGCACCACCCGGTGCAGCTCGCCCACCCCGCGATCGGCGCCTGCGTCGACATCGAGCCCGAGCGCTCCGAGGCGACCCGCCGCGCCCTGCTCGCCTCCCTGGCCGGCACCGACGCCCTGCTGCTGGGCACCCACTTCGCCCCGCCCACTGCCGGCCGGGTCGTCGCCCACGGCGACGCCTACCGGCTGCAGCCCGTCCCGGCGGCCTGACCGGCGGCCCGCTCGGCTCCCGCGCCGTGCCGCACCCGCTCGGCAGTCAGATGACTTAACAGGCCCCCGGGCCCGGAGGTCAGGCTGAATCGGCAGGGTTTCGGCGAAAGGGCGGTCAGGTGGGTTCGCAGGTGACGACCGCGTCGGTTCCGGAGGACGCGACGGCGACGCTCTGGAGTGCGGAGCTGTCACGGACACTGGTGCCGGTCGAGGTGGTCCCGCTCGCCGGGCGGCCGCTCGCGGGCCGGCTCGCGTCGCACCGGCTCGGATACGTCCGGATCTCGACGCTGGAGGCCGGCGCGGCGCGGGTCTCCCGGACGGCGGCGCTGATCGCCCGGGCCCCGCTGACGGAGCCGCAGGTCGGGGTCGGGGTGCAGGTGTCGGGGCGGGCCGTGCTGGAGCAGGACGGGCGGCGGGCGGAGGTGTCCGAGGGCGGGTTCGTGCTGTACGACACGGCGCGGCCGTACTCCGTCGACTACCCGGAGGGTTTCCGCACCCATCTCTTCCACCTGCCGCGCCGGTCGCTGGGCGTGCCGGAGCACGAGCTGCGGCAGGTGGCGGGAACGGCCGTCACCCCGGCCGAGGGGTACGGCTCCGTGCTGGTGCCCTTCCTCAACGCCCTTGCCGCGTTCGCGCACTCCTATCCGGCCCCGGTCGGTGACCGGCTGCCCGGCAGTGTCGCCGACATGCTGAGCACGCTCGTCGCCCAGCTGGCCGCCGTGCACACGGCCGAGGTGCCCGGCGCTCCGAACGAGCACCTGGTGCGCCGGGTGCGGGAGCACATCGACCGGAACCTGGCCGACACGGAACTGTCGCCCGAGACGATCGCACGGGCCCACCACATCTCCGTGCGGTACCTGCACCGGCTGTTCGAGGGCGAGGGCGTGACGGTGAGCCGGCTCATCCAACGGCGCCGGCTGGACGCGTGCGCCCGGGAGCTCGGCCGCCGGGGTCGCACCGCGCCGACGGTGTCGGCGGTCGCCCAACGCTGGGGCTTCGTCAACCCGGCGCATTTCAGCCGGGCCTTCCGGGCCGCTTACGGCGTCTCACCGCGCGAGTGGCGCGCGCTCCGGACCGCCGACACCGGCTGAGGACCTGCCCGGCGCGGCCGGGATCCGTGCACGGACAGGCCACTACGGCCGCCGCTGCGGTCGTACGGTCGGGCGGCGTGCGCGTGGCGAGGGGAGGCGCGGCCGGCACCTCGCCCGGCGGCCACCAGGTGCCCGGCACGCGACCCCGTGCCCGTCCGATCACGCCAGGAGCGAAGAGTTGTCCGACACCACCCCCGCGCACCTCCGACGACCGGTGCTCGACCGGGCGCTCCAGGAGTTTCTGGACACCTCCGCCGGACAGGCGGCGACGGAGCTCCCGGACCTCTCCCTCCTGGCCCCGGACGAGGCGCGGGACGAGGCGAGGGACGTCGGCGCGCCGGTCGGTGGGGAGGCGACGGGCGGGGATCCGGACGATCCGTACGGCACCACCACGGAACGGCTCGCCCTGCCCTGCGGACCCACCGGGCGGGTGCACGTCCAGGTGACCAGACCCGTCGGTGCCCCCGAGCCGAGCCCCGTCGTGCTGTTCCTGCCCGGCCTCGGCTGGTCGCTCGGCGACGCCGCCGCCTACGCCCGGCTGGTCCGGGAGTTCGCGCTGGGGACCGACGCCGCCGTGGTGTACGTGGACTACGCCCGGGCCCCCGGGGCCCGCTACCCGGTGGCCGTCGAGCAGTGCTACGCCGTCGCCCGCTGGATCCACGCGCACGGCCGTGAGGTCGGCCTGGCGGAAGACCGGATCGCCGCCGTCGGCGACTCCGCGGGGGGCAACCTGGTGGCGGCGCTGACGCTGCTCGCCCGGCAGCGCGGGGATGTCCGGCTGGTGCACCAGGTACTGCTGTGCCCGGTGACCGCCGCGGACTTCGACACCCCGTCCTACCGCCGGTTCGCGACGGGGTACTTCCTGCACCGCGACCACATGCGCCGGTTCTGGGACGACTACCTGCCCGAGGTGGACCGACGGCGGGAGGTCACGGCCGCGCCGCTGCGGGCCACCCCGGAGCAGCTCGCCGGGCTCCCCCCGGCGCTCGTGGTCACCGCCGAGGCCGACGTGCTGCGGGACGAGGGCGAGGCCTACGCGGCCAGGCTCCGTTCGGCGGGCGTCCCGGTGGTGGCGACGCGCTACCAGGGGGCCGTGCACGGCTTCCTCCTCCTCGACGGGCGCCATCCCACCGGCACCGCCAGGGCCGCGCTGATCCAGGCCGTCGACACCGTGCACGTGGCGTTGCACCGCCGTCCCTGAGGCCGGTGCTCCTGGTGTGGCCGGTGTTCCTGTGAGGCCGGGGTGACCGCCGGGGCGGTGATGCGCGGAGAGTCAACAGCGGATACGCGCAGAGCGCACCACGCCGTGGTGCGGCGGCTAACGTCGGCGTCCGCCGCCGGGCTGCCCGGACCAACCCCGCCGCGAGTTCGGCCGCGAGGCGGGGACCGCACTGTCGGCTCCGACGGCCGATCGATCCGGGAGGAACCCCGTGCCCACCGAACTCTCCACCACGTCCCTGTCCGCCGCCGACCGCGCGGAGTGCTGGCACGAGGCGGTGTCCCGTGCCTTCGTGCCGATGGCGGTGAACCTGCTGGAGGAGGAGCCGTCCCCCGGAACGATCGTCAGCCGCCAGCTCGGCCCGGTGCGGATCTCCCGCGTCCAGGCGGGGCCGCAGGTGGTGTCGCGCGGCAAGCACCTGATCGCCAAGGACGACCGGCGGTCCCTCATCGTCAGCCTCCAGGAGCGGGGCAGCGCGATCAAGGAGCAGGACGGCCGGGAGGCGCTGATCAGGCCGGGCGAGTTCTCCCTCACCGATTCGTCCCACCTGTTCCGCAAGAAGCTCGACGGCGGATTCGCCTTCACCTCCTTCCAGTTCCCCCGCGCCGACCTGGACGTGCCGGAGCGGGACCTGCGGGCACTGACCGCGACGGCCTTCACCGGCAGCGAGGGCATCGCCGCGCTGGTGGCGACCTATCTCGCCCAAATGGCGCGCGAGGCAGGCGGGTTGGAGGAAGCCGCCGGCCGCCGGGCGGCGGCCACCGCGCTCGACCTGGTGGCCCAGCTCGTCGACGAGCGGCTCGAACGCGCCCGGGCGCGGACTCCGCGCAACGCGGCCTCATTGGAGCGCGTCAAGGCCCACATCGTGCGGAACCTCTACGACCCGGACCTGTCACCGGCCGGGATCGCGGCGGCGAACTTCATGTCGGTCCGCTTCCTCCACAAACTGTTCCAGCCCGAGGGGGTCACGGTCGGCGGGTGGATCCGGACCCAGCGGCTGGAGCGCTGCCGCCGGGACCTGCTGCGCCCGATGGCCGGGGAGCTGGGTGTGGCGGGCGTCGCGAGGCGCTGGGGCTTCGCCAACTCCAGCCATTTCAGCCGCGCCTTCCGCGCCGCGTACGGCATGACGCCCCGCGACTGGCAGCTCGGCGGCGCCGGTCCGGCCGACCAGCACCCCGCCGCGGGCGTCTGAGGGGACGGCACCGGCCACGACCTCGGCCCCGGAGCGGCGAGGGGTGCGCGGACCGGCAGGAGGGCGTGCGCGCTCAGGACAGGCGCCCCGCTTACGTGTTCCTAGCCTGATGACCACCAGCAGCGCGCAACCGAGAGGGCCCAGGAACAGGGGCCCGGGAACAAGGACTCAGGAATGACGAATCACGACACCCCGACCGTCGTGCTGGTGCACGGCGCCTTCGCCGACGCCTCCAGCTTCGCCCGGGTCGTCCCCGAACTGCTCGCCGACGGACTGGAGGTGGTGGCACCGGCCGTGCCCAACCGCAGCCTGCTCGGCGACGCCGCCTACATCGCGTCGGTGGTCCGGGGCATCCCCGGCCCCGTTGTGCTGGTCGGACACTCCTACGGGGGCGCCGTGATCACCGTCGCCGGCGCCGAGGAGAACGTCAAGGCACTGGTGTACCTGGCCGGTTACGCCCTGGAGGAGGGGGAGAGCCTGGGCGAGCTGCAGGGCCGTTTCCCCGACTCCGAGCTCGCCTCGGCGCTGGTGTACACGCCCTTCCCGCTGGAGGGTGCGGACGGCGGGGGCACCGACGTCTCGGTCGAGGTCGACCGCTTCCCGGCGATCTTCGCCGCCGACGTCGACCCGGCACTCGCCCGGGTCCTCGCGGTCTCGCAACGCCCGCTCGCCGCCGCGGCCTTCGGCGAGGCCGCGCCGGTCGCCGCGTGGCGGAGCAAGCCGTCCTGGGGGCTCGTCTCCTCCGCCGACCGGACCATCAACCCCGAGGTCGAGCGGTTCGGCTACCGGCGGGCCGGGATGACCACCGTCGAGGTCGGCTCCTCGCACCTGGTCATGCTCGCCCACCCCGAGCCGGTCGCCGACCTGATCCGCACCGCCGTCCGCACCGTCACCCACTGACCGGGAGAACCACCGTGACCAGCCAGCCGCGCCTCCACCAGCACACCCCCGAGATCCAGGCCTTCGGCACCGTCACCCAGCTGCCGATCGCGCTCTCCCACGACGCCCGGCTCTACTCGTGCCAGCGGCTCAACCGCGTCCTCGCCGACACCCAGTTCCTGTACGCGCTGTACAAGAAGCACCACTGGGGCATGCGCGGCCCGACCTTCTACCAGCTGCACCTGCTTCTCGACAAGCACGCCCAGGAGCAGCTGGCCCTGGTCGACGAGCTGGCCGAGCGGGTGCAGAGCCTGGGCGGCGTCGCGGTGGGCGACCCCCGCCACGCCGCCGAGATCACCGGCGTACCGCGCCCGCCGGACGGCGTCGAGGACGCACCGGCGATGCTCTCGCGGCTCCTCGACGCCCACGAGGCCATCCTCGCGGAGGCCCGCGACGCGGCCACCCGCACCGCGCGGCTCGGCGACGACGGCACCCAGGACCTCCTGGTCTCGCAGGTCATCCGCACCGGCGAGGCCCAGGTCTGGTTCCTCGCCGAGCACCTCGTCGTCACCCCCGGGCCCGCGGCGTGAGCAGCGGGCGGGGCCCGTTCCCCAGGACGGGCCCCGCCCACGCCTGATTGTCCGGCCCCGCTCAGCCGCGGTAGGCCTCCAGCAGGCGCAGCCAGACCTCGCTGATGGTCGGGTAGGCGGGGACGGCGTGCCAGAGCCGACCTATCGGCACCTCCCCGGCGACGGCGACGGTCGCCGAGTGGAGCAGTTCCGCGACCCCGGACCCGACGAAGGTCGCCCCCACCACGGTCTCGCGGTCCAGGTCGACCACGACCCTGGCCTGCCCGCGGTACCCGTCGGCGTACAGCGCGGCCCCCGCGACGTCGCCGATCCGGTAGTCGACGGCCCGCACGCGCCGGCCGGCCGCGGCTGCTTCGGCGAGGGTGGGCCCGACCGAGGCGACCTCCGGGTCCGTGAAGACCACGTGGGGCACGGCCGCGTGGTCGGCGGTCGCGACGCTGCGCCCCCAGGGCAGCAGGTCGAGCCCACGCCCGGACGCCCGGTCGGCGATCACGGCGCCGAAGACCCGTCCCTGGTACTTGCCCTGATGGGTCAGCAGGGCGCGGTGGTTGACGTCGCCGGCCGCGTAGAGCCAGCCGCCGGTCACGCCCACGGCCAGTCCGGTGTCGTCCACCTCGATCCAGTCCCCGGGCTCCAGTCCGACCGTCTCCAGTCCCAGGTCGCCGGTCGCGGGCCGCCTCCCGGTGGCGAACAGCACCTCGTCGGCCCGCAGTTCACCGTGCTCGCCGAGGTCCAGGACGACCCCGCCGTCCCGGGCCAGGCCGGCCACCGACACCCCGAAGCGCAGCTCGACCCCGGACTCCCGGAGCGCCTCGGCCACCAGCCGGCCGGCGAAGGGTTCCAGTCGGGGGAGGAGGGCCCCGCCCCGGACCAGCAGGGTCACCCGGCTGCCCAGCGCACTCCAGGCCGTGGCCAGTTCCACGGCGACCGCGCCGCCGCCGACGACGGCCAGCCGGCCGGGGGCCTCGGGTGCGCTGGTCCCCTCGCGACTGGTCCACACACCCGTGTGCTCGATGCCCGGCAGGTCGGGCAGGGCGGCACCGGTGCCGGTGCAGACGGCCACGGCGTGACGTGCGGTCAGGGTGCGGCGGCCGGAGCCGGGGAGGTCCACCACCACCCGCCGTTCGCCGTCCAGCCGGCCGTGCCCGCGGACCAGGGTGATCCCGGCGGAGTCCAGCCAGGCCACCTGGCCGTCGTCCCGCCACAGCGAGGCGAAGTCGTCCCGGCGCCGCAGTACCGCGTCGGCGTCCGGCCCGCCGGTGACAGCGGCCCTCGCACCGGGCAGCCGCTGCGCCTCCCGCAGCGCGGCCGGCGGCCGGAGCAGCGCCTTGCTCGGCATGCACGCCCAGTACGAGCACTCGCCGCCCACGAGCTCGCGTTCGACGATCGCCACGCTCAGCCCGCCGGCCCGCGCGCGGTCCGCGAGGTTCTCCCCGGTCGGACCGGCGCCCAGCACCACGAGGTCGAACTCGTCGGTTCCGCTCATCTCTTCGCCCGTTCCCTCACACCATCTGATGGTCATTCGCCGGAAGCCCTGTGGTGAGCAGGTCCGGCTCCTGGACGACGCTAGGCATCCCGACCGCGTCGGCGTGTTCTCTGCGTGCTCGGCACCGTCCCCAGCAGGCACGGAGTGTCCTCGGCGTTCCGTCGTGCCCGGCGGCACCTCGGTTCGCAGTTGTCCGAGGGACGCGCTGTGCGCTGCGAGGCAACCGACGATGCGCTGCGAAGGCATCGGGGGCACCGCGGGCCGCCTAGGTTCGCCGGGAGGCAGCCGCACCCGCCCGCGGATGACCGCGCGCCCCTGCCTCCCCCGCACCCGCCCGTTCCGCGTACCCTCCGGAGACCTCATGGCCCCACCGGCCGCCGTAGACCTGTCCAGGTGGCAGTTCGCCATCACGGCGATCTTCCACATGTCCTTCCCGGCCCTCACGGTCGGCCTCTCCGTGCTGCTCGCCGTCGTGCAGACCGCCTACGTGCGCACCGGCAACCCGCTCTACCAGCAGATCTTCCGCTTCTGGAAGAAGATCTTCGCGGTCGGCTTCGGCCTCGGTGTCGTCGCGGGCACCGTGATGACCTTCGAGTTCGGCCTCAACTGGGGCGTCTTCGCCCATGCCGTCGGACCGGTCATCGGGGTCACCATCGGCATGGAGGTCATCACGGCCTTCTTCCTGGAGGCCGGCTTCATCGGCGTCATGCTCTACGGCGAAGGCCGGGTCCGCCCCCGGACGATGGCCTTCGCCTCCTGGATGGTGGCCTTCGGCACCCTGCTGTCCACCACCTGGATCATGTCCGCCAACAGCTGGATGCAGGATCCGGTCGGGTACACCGAGACGGCCGGCCAGTTCCGTCCGAGCGACTGGACCGAGATCCTGCTCAACCCGGCCTTCACCTACCGCTTCCCGCACATGCTGCTGGCCGTGCTGATCAGCGCGAGCTGGTTCGTCGGCGGCATCTCCGCCTGGTACCTGGTCAAGCAGCGCCGGGCGGCCCTGCCGTTCGCGCGCCGCTGCCTGTCCATCGCCCTCGGCGTGCTCGCCGTCCTGATGCCGGTGCAGCTGTACATCGGCGACGCCACCGCCATCTTCATGGCGCAGCACCAGCCCGCGAAACTCCAGGCTTTCGAGGGGAACTGGCGCACCGACAACAACGGGTACAACCTGGTCGTCGTCCCCGACACCGACCGGGGCACCAACGACCTGCGCGTCACCGTCCCCCACCTGGGCGCGGTGATCGGCCACGACCTCACCGGGGAGGCCCCGGTGCCCGGTCTGCTGGAGACCCCGCCCGACCAGCGGCCCAACATGTGGAGCGCCTTCTACGGCTTCCACGCCATGTACTTCACCGCCCTGGCCATGTTCGCCACCGCCCTCGCGGGACTGGTGCTGCGCCTGCGCAGGCGGCTGTTCGACTCCCGCCGCTTCCTGCGCTGGATGGTCTGGATGACACCGGCCGGCGTCATCGCCATCACCGGCGGGTGGATCACCGCCGAGACCGGGCGGCAGCCCTGGGTGGTCTACGGCAAGCTGCGCACGGCCGACGCGCTGTCGCACCTGACCACCGCGCAGGCCGCCACCACCCTGGCCGCCTTCGTGCTCCTCTACGCGGCCCTGCTGGCCGTCTGGATCCGCTACATCGTCCGCACGGTCAAGGCCGGCCCGGACCTGCCCGCGGACTCCGCCGCGGTGACCGCCCCCGGAACGGAGACCCCCGTTGCTTGAGTACGCCACCTACGCGCTCGTCCTGCTCTCGCTCGGCATGTACGTCGTCCTGGACGGCTACGACCTGGGCGTCGGCATGCTCAGCCTGTTCGCCAAGGGGAAGGACCGGCGGGAGTACGGCGAGCTGATCGCCACCGCCTGGGACGCCAACGAGAGCTGGCTCGTGCTGGCCGGCGTCGCCCTGTGGGCCGGGCTGCCCGGGGTGTACGCGACCGTGCTGCCCGGGGTCTACCTGCCGCTGATCGGCATGCTCCTGGCGATCATCCTGCGCGGCATGGGCCTGGAGTTCCAGAGCGCCGCCGCCGGCTACCGGCGCGGCTGGGCCCTCCTCTTCGGCGCCTCCTCCCTCGCCGCGACCCTCTGCCAGGGCCTGGTGCTCGGTGGTGTGCTGACCGGACTGGAGCAACGGGACGGGTCGTTCAGCGGCGGCGCCTTCGACTGGCTGACCTCCTACGGCGTGCTGTGCGCACTCGGCCTGGTGGCGCTCTACCTGGTGGCCGGCGCCGCCTGGCTGCAGGACAAGACCGAGGGCGCCGCCCGCGAGCAGGCGGGGCGGGCCGGGCGCCCGCTGCTGGCGGCCACCGCCGTGGCCGCGCTGGTCCTCGGGTTCGGCCTGGAGGCCGCCGATCCGCAGGAGTTCCGGTTCGACGAGCCGCTGCGCGCGGCGCTGTTCTGGACCGCCGTCGCCGGGGCGGCGGCCGCGGGCGCGGTGGCCTGGCACGGCTTCGGACGGCGGCCGGACTGGCGGCCCTTCGCGGGTGTGGTCACGGCCCAGGCCTGCGGCCTGCTCGCGCTGGCGGCCGCGACCGCCCCGGTGGTCGTCCCGCCCGGACTGACGCTCCACCAGGCGTCCAGCCCGGCCGACTCGCAGGCCTTCCTGGTGGTCGGCGTGGGGCTCTGCATGCCGGTGGTGCTCGCGTACAACGCGTACGCCTGGTGGGCCTTCCGCGGCAAGTTCACGCAGACCCCGGAGGAGCCCCTCGCCCCGCTACGGGTGCGGACGGGAGGGGGCCGCCCGGTCCGGCCCGAGCCGGGCGGCGTCATGGTCGTCCTCCGGCGCGTACTGCTCACCGTGCTGGGCGTCGGGCTGGCGGCCGTGTCCCAGGACGTCTTCGGCGGGGTCGCCGACTGGATCGACCCCGTCGGCATCGCCCTGCTCTCGACGGCGGCCCTGGTCGCCTGGCTGTGGGGCGACCGGCGGGACCAGCGGGACGGGGTCTTCGACCTCGACCCCGTCGACCCGGCGGCTCCGACCGGTCCGGGTGACCCGGACGCGACCCGGGCCGGCGCATGAGCGCCTCGGCCGCCCTGCTGGCCGGGCTCGGTGACGAGCGCGCGGGGAGCCGGGACGACGAGGTGTCGGCCCGCCTGCACGCCTGGTCCGGGCCCGGACGCGGGGAGTTGCGCCGGGCCGGACTGCTGCGCGGGCTGGCCCCGCTGGGCACCGTGCTCTGGGCGGCGGGCCTGGCCTGAGCCGCCCAGCGCGGGCTCACCGGCCGGCCCGGCGGGGGCGTCATGGCGGAGGTCCTGGTCGGTGCCGGGCTGGTGCCGGCCGGCCTCGCGCTCCGGTCCGTGCTGCTGTCCGCCGCCGACGCGGCCGCCGCCCGCGGCGCCCGCCGGGTGCGTACGGCCCTGCGCGAGCGGCTGCTCGCCGCGGCCCTGCCCGCGCACGGGCCCGCCCGCGCCGGTGTCGACGACGCCGCCCTCGCCGAGTCCCTGACCGGCGAGGTCGCCCGGCTCACCGAGTGGCTCACCGAATACGTCCCGGCCCGGACCACGATGCTCCTGGGCAGCGGCCTGACCCTCGCCGCCATCGCGGTCCGCAGCTGGTTCGTGGCCCTGATCCTGGTCGCCGCCACCCCGTTGCTGCCCGCCAACCTGAAGGTCATCGGCCTGGGCACGCAGGTCGCCGTGCACGCGCAGCTCACGGCGGTGCGCCGCCACGGCGCACGCCTGCTCGACCAGCTGCGCGGCCTGCCCACCCTGATCGGACTGGGCGCCCGGGACACCGCCGCGAGCACGCTGCGCGAGGACGACGAGGAGCTGGCGCGCCGCACCCAGGCGGTGCTACGGGTCGCCTTCCTCTCCACCGCCTGGATCGAACTGCTGATCACCGGCACCCTCGCCGTGGTCGCGACCTACTGCGGCCTGGCACTCCTCGACTACCTCCAACTGCCGCTGGTACCAAGCAGGATGGACCTGGACACCGCGCTCTTCGTGCTGGTCCTCACCCCCGCCTACTTCGCCCCCGCGCGCGCCCTGGCGTACGGCTACCACGCCCGCGCCGAGGCCCGGGCCGCAGCCGAGCTGATCGACGGGGTCCTCGCCGGCGGCGCTGCGGATCCGGACCCGCCCGTGCCGGCCCGCCGCACCGGCGGCGCCATCGGCGTACGGCTGGACCGTGCGACGGTCCGTCACCCCGACCGTGAAGACCCGGCACTGGACGACGTGACCCTCCACCTCGCCCCCGGCACCCTCCTCGCCGTCACCGGCCCCAGCGGCGCGGGCAAGTCGACCCTGCTCGCCGTCGCCGCAGGCCTGGCCGAGCCCACCGCCGGAACCGTCGCCCACGCGTGGGAGGGCACGCTCCACCCGCCCTCACCCGCGTCCGTCGCCTGGGTCGGCCAGCCCGCGCACCTGCTGCCCGGCACCGTCCGGGACAACCTGCTGCTCGCCCGCCCCGGGGTCACCGACGCGGAACTCGCCGACGCCTTCCGCGCGCTCGGCTTCGGCGACGTGCTCGACGACCTGCCGGGCGGACTCGACACTCCGCTCGGCGAGCGCGGCAGCGGGCTCTCCTCCGGCCAGTCCCAGCAGCTCTCGCTGGTACGGGCCCTGCTCCGGGACGCCCCGCTGCTCTGCCTCGACGAGCCCACCGCCCACCTCGACCCGGTGGCGGAGGCCCGCGTGCTGACGGCCCTGCGCACGCTGACCCGCGGCCGGACCGTACTGCTCGCCACCCACAGCCCCGCGCTGCTCCCCCTCGCGGACCGCACGATCCGCCTCGACCGGGGGAGGGCCCGATGAACGCCTGGACCCTGCTGCGCCGTGCGGTTCCCCGCCGCGACCTGGCCGTCGGCATCGCGCTGGCCGCGGCGGCCGAGGTGAGCGCGGCGGCGCTGCTGGGCCTGTCCGGCTGGTTCCTGACGACCTGTGCGCTGGTGACGCTGCTGGCCGACACCACCTGGTCGTGGATGTACCCGTCGGGAGGTGTCCGTGCCCTGGCCCTGCTGCGCACCTCGCTGCGCTACCTGGAACGGCTGGTCAGCCACCGGGTCGTCCTCGCCACGACCGTGACGCTGCGCGGCCGCCTGGTCCGGGGCGCGGGCGACCTGAGCGCGCGCGAACTCCGGGCCCGACGCGACGGGGCACTGCTGGCCCGCCTGACCACCGATGCGGAGACGGTGGCCGGGCTGCCCGCCCAGGTCGTCGCGCCACTCGCCGGCTGCGCCGTCACCGCGGTACTGGTGGAGGCGCTGCTGCTGGGGGCGAGCCCGCTGCTCGGCGCGGCCGAGCTCGCGGTGTTCGCGGGCGGCACCTGGTGGGCGGTCCGCACCGGCCGCCGGGCCCGACGCCACCTCGCGAGCGCCGCCGACGCCCGCACCGGCGCCCGGACGGACCTGATCGCCGCCAGGGCCGCCTTCAACGAACTGCGCTGCCTGGACGCGGTGCCGCAGACCCGAGGCGTCGTCGCGACGGCGCTGGAGCGCGAGGAGGCGGCCACCGCCGCCGCGGCGGCCGAGCAGCGGACGGGCCGGCTGGGCCTGCGGCTGCTGGCCGCCCTCGGCCAGGGCCTCGCCCTGCTGCTCGCCCTGCGGGCGGGCGGCTGGTCGCAGCCGGTGGCCGACGTCGTCGGCGAGGTGCTGCTGCTCACGGCGGTGTGGGACCTGCTGGACCGCTTTCCGCAGCTGCTCCAGGACCTGGCCGCCGCCCAGGACGCGGCCGCGCGCCTCGGCCCGCTCGCCGCGACCCCCGCCGACCGGCGACAGCCCACGCCCACGGGGGGCGCTCCGGTGCTCACCGTGGCAGGCCTCCCCACTGCCGACGGCGGACGGCCGCTCTCGTTCGCCGTCGAAGCCCCCCGCCTGGTCGTCGTCACCGGTCCCAACGGCAGCGGGAAGTCCACCCTCCTCGGGCAGTTGGCCGGACGGCTGCCGACCGCCTCCGGCCGGGTGCGGCTGGGCGGCGCCCCCGTCGCGGACCTGCCTGCCGAGGCCGTCGCCGATGTGCTCACCCTGGTCGAGGCCGACGACTGGCTCGCCGACACGACCGTCTCGGCCAACCTGTGCCTGGCCGCGCCCCACGCCGACCGAGGGCAACTGCGCGCCGCCCTGGCAGCGGTCGGCCTCGACGGCCTGCGCCTGGACACCCCGGTCGGCCCCGGCGGCCGCGCCCTGTCCCAAGGACAGCGGCGCCGCCTCACCGTCGCCCGCGCGATCCTGCGGCGTCCGCGCATCCTGCTGCTCGACGAACCCACCGCCGGACTCGACCGCCCGACCGCCCGGGCCCTGCTGCGCGAGCTGCGCCGCGCGCTGCCCGACTCGGCCCTGGTCCTCGCCGTGCAGGACCAGGACCTCGCCCTGCTCCCGTGGCGACCGGACACCACCGTCCCGCTGACCGGTGCGAGGGCTCCTCAGCCGGCCTGAGGAACCGACGGAATCCCGCGCGGACCCGGGGGCGTTCCGGATCGGGACGGGGGAACAGGTCGGCCGGGTTCTCAGTCGACGTGCAGGGTGAGCTGGGCGGTGTGCAGCTGCCCGGCCGCCTGGAACTGGAGGAAGACCCGCCAGTTGCCCGGCTCGGGGAGCAGGGCGTGGAACGTCAGCGTCGGCCCGCCGTGATCACCGTCGACCGCGTCGGCCGGGTGGAGGTGGGCCAGTGCCTGGTCGCCCTCGTGGAAGGCGCTGAGGTGGGCGTAGGCGTCCAGGTACGGCTGGAGGTCGGTCAGCGGTCGGCCGTCCCGGCTCACGGTCGCCGTCAACTGGTGTGCGCCGGACATCGGTCGGGCGTGCAGGGAGACGGTGTAGCCGTCGACCGTGGTGGTGTCGCTCGGGGTGGGCAGGGGCACCGGGACGGCAGGGCCGGGCACCGTGACGGTGCGGCTGAGGACGAGCTCGGCGGCGTGGGCGCCGGTGTTCGGGATGAAGTCGGCGTACAGCCGCCAGCTGCCCGGGGTGAGGGCCGCCAGGTCGGCGGTCCAGGTGCCGTCCTCGGCCATCTCCGGGTGCAGGTGCTGGAAGCCGGTGAGGTCGCTGCGGATCGCGTAGAAGTGCAGCTTCTCGGTCTGGTGGACGGCGAAGTCGGTGACCGGGGCACCGCCCGGGCCGGTGACGGTGAACCGGAAGGCCGTCGGTCGCCCGGCGGGCACGCCGCAGGTCGCGGCGGAGAGCCGGTAGCCGTCCTGCTCGGCGGCGAGACCGCGGGCAGGCCCCGGGGAGGTGGCCGCCGCCGCAACCGGCGGGGGAGCGGGGGTGGCGGCCGGGGCCGACGGGGCGGGCGAGGCCGCGGCCATCCCGAGCAGGAGCAGCACGGGCACGCAGGAGGCGAGCAGCCAGCCTCGGGAGAACGGACGAGCAGGCGGAGCGGTCATGGGCAGGCCCTTCCGGTTGCGGGCGCGTCGGAACGGACGCCGTCCGAGGCCGAAGGGATTCGGCCCCGCTGCACAGGAGAACGCTGCCGCCGCGCGCGATAACCGAAAGTCGGCGTCCGCCGTACCGCCCCGCGGCCACCGGGTGACCCCCGTCCTCGCCCGACGAGAGCCCGGGCCGACGCGAACCGGGGAGCCGAGGGGTGCGGCGTCCGTTTGTGGGCGGAGCGCCGGTGGGGCCTCGCTCGTTCATGGCTCTGACCAGGGAGGATTCGGTTGCGGGGGCCTGACAGGTTGTAGCATCGGGTGCTCGCCGGACGGGTCGGGCGGACCTGAGGGGGAGTGCGTGACGGACGGTGGGCGGGGCCGGGCCCTGGTCGGGCGGCAGCGGGAGACGGAGGTGCTCACCGCGGCGCTGGTGCAGGCGGTCGACGGCCGGAGCGGTTCCACGGTGCTGCTGCGGGGCGAGGCCGGGGTCGGCAAGAGCACGCTGCTCGGCTGGGTCGAGCGGGCGGCGCGCGAGCGCGGGTTCACCGTGCTGCGGGCGGTCGGCACGGAGGCGGAGACGGACCTCGCCTTCGGCGCGCTCCACCAGGTGTTCTGGCCGCTGCTGCGGCGGTCCGGCGCCCTCTCGGCGCACCAGCGCGAGGCGCTGGAGAGCGCGTTGGGCGTGCGGTCCGGCACGCCGACCGGATTCGCCGTCGGTGCCGCCGCGCTCACGCTGCTCGACGAGGCGGTGCGGACGGCCCCGGTGCTGCTCGTCCTGGACGACCTGCACTGGATCGACTCGTCGAGCGCGACGGTCTTCGCGTTCCTGCACCGGCGCAGCGCCGACCTGCCGCTGGTGATCGTCGGGGCCGGGCGGCCGGACGGCCCGGCCGACCGGACCTGGTCGGCCGAGACCTGGTCGGCCGAGGCCCTCGACCTGCGGGCGCTGCCTCCCGTCGACGCCGCGCTGCTGCTGGGCGCCCACCACCCCGACCTCGCGGCGACCACCCGGGAGCGGGTCCTCGCCGAGGCGGCCGGCAACGCGCTGGCGCTGGTGGAGCTGCCGCGCCAGCTGGCGTCCGCGCAGCAGCGGGGACTCGCGCCGCTGCCGGAACCGCTGCCGCTGGGGCGGAAGCTGGAGCGGCTGTTCACGGACCGGCTGGAGACGATGACGCCGGAGGTCGGACGCCTGCTGCTGCTGGGCGCGCTGGCCACCGGACCGGAGTTCGGCGGGGCCGCGTGGCTGCGCGCGGTCGCGGACGACGGCGCGCGGGAGACCCTGGCACGGATCGAGGCGGACGGTCTGGCCCGGCTCGACGAGGCCGGGCAACTGGCCTTCCGGCACCCCCTGGTGCGCGCGGCGGTGGTCTCGGCGGCCTCGGACGCCGAGCGCCGGGCGGCCCACCGCACCCTCGCCGCGGTGCTCGCGCCCGACGACCCCCGGCGGCTGAGCCACGAGGCCTCGGCCGCCTGGCTCCCGGACGAGGACCTGGCACGCCGCCTGGAACGGGCCGGGCGCGAGCTGGCCGGGCGCGGGGGCGACGCGGAGGGCGCGCTCCTGCTCGAACGCGGCGCCGGCCTCAGCCCCGGCTCCTGCGACCGCGCCCGCCGGCTCACCTGGGCCGCGGTGATGGCGGCCCGCGGTGGTCAACTGCGGCACGCCGCGGCCCTGGTGGAGGAGTTGCGGACCAGTACGGTGCCCCCGGACGTCGCCCCGCTGTTCGGGTACGCGGTGGTCTACGCCGACCAGAGCCACCACGTCGACTTCGAGTCCTCCGCCACGCTGCTGCCCGCGGCCCTCGACGCGTTGACCGAGCCGGGCGCCGACACCTTCGGCGGCCTCACGGAGCAGGTCTTCTTCAAGCTGCTGCTGGCCGCCGGCTACACCGACGACCCCCGGATCTGGCGCGCCCTGGAACGGCACCGGGACGGCGTCCCGGAGGTGGGGCGGCTCTGCCTGCGGGCCTGGACCGACCCGGGGCCGGACGCGGCCGCCGCCCTGCGGCGGGCGGCCGAGGCGATGACGGAGGAACAGGAGGCCGGTGCCGCCTGGCTCGTGCTGTGGACGGCGTCGGCGCTCGACTGCCCCGAGAGCGACCTCTGGCAGCGCGTCGCCGGGCTGCACGGCTACGCCACCCAGGGCTCGGTGGCGAAGGCCAAGGCCCACCAGGACTATCTGCTCGGGCACTGGGACCAGGCCGCCGTCAGCCTGCGCGAGGCCGAGATCGCGGACGAACTGGGCTACCACACCAATGCGTTGATGTTCCGCCAGTACCATGCCCACTTCCTGGCCGGGCGCGGCGACGAGGCCGGGCTGAGGGCGGTCGACGAGGTCGTCCGGCCCGTCGCCACCCGGGCCCGGCTGCGGTACGTCCTCGACCGGCTGACCCACCTGCGCGGGCTGGCCGCGCTCGCCCACCGGCGCTACGAGGAGGCGTACGGGCACTTCTGCGGGCTCACCCCGCCCGGACTGCTGCCCGCGGGCCCGCCCTGGTACCACGCGCTGGTCCTCGACCTGGTGACGGCGGCCGTGCACACCGGCCGGCGGGACGAGGCCCGGGCCCACCTGGCGGCGGCGCGCGCGGCCCGCTCCGCGGAGATCTCCGACCGGCACGCCTTCCTGTTCGCGGCCGCGGTCGCGCTGGCCGCCGAGGACGACGAGGCCGAGGAGGCCTACCGGACCGCGTACGCCGTGCCGGGGGCGGAGCGTTGGGCGTTCGAGCTCGCCCGGCTGCGGCTCGCCCACGGTTCGTGGCTCCGGCGGCGCCACCGGGCCGGGGCCCGGGGGGTGCTTCGGGTGGCGCAGCACGTGTTCCGGCGCCTCCGGGCCGACCCGTGGACGCGGTACTGCGAGGAGGAGCTCCGGGCCGCGGGAGACCAGGTGGCGCTGCCGCCGGGCGGCCCGGCCGCGGAGCCCGGCGGCCTCACCGGCCAGGAGCTGCGGATCGCCCGACTGGCCGCGACCGGCCTGACCAACCGGGAGATCGGGCAGCAGCTCCAGCTGTCGCCCCGGACGGTCGGGGCGCACCTCTACAAAATCTTCCCGAAGCTCGGCATCACCTCGCGGGCCGCGCTCGCGCACGCCCTCGGCAGCGGCTGAGCTCCCGAGTCGCCCGCCGCCCGCCGCCCGCCGCCCGCCGCCCGCCGCCCGCCGCCCGCCGCCCGCCGCCGGACGGCGGACGCCGCGGAACCGGCCCACTCCGTTCTGGGGTGGGCCGGTTCCGGGGAGGCGGGTCACCGGGCGGTGTGGACCTCCGCGAGGTAGCCGCCCGGGAACCGCACCATCGCGCTGTCCCGGCCGCCCGCCGTGACCGGTCCCCACAGCACCGAGGCGCCGGCCGCCTTCGCCCGGTCCAGGGTGGCGCCGAGGTCGGCGACGCCGTAGCCGGTCAGCTCGCGGCCGAACGGGTGCGGCAGGTGGCCGTCCGTCACGGTGACCGTGGTGGTGCCGAAGCCCGAGGTGAGGCGCAGCAGCCGGTACGTCGTCCCGGGCAGTCCGATCGCGGCGCCGTCGGCCCGCCGGTCGTCGGAGGTGATCCGGCCGCCGGTGAAGGCCAGGTAGCTGCGCAGGAAGGAGCCGACCGCGTCGGGGGACAGGTAGAGCCGGTTCTCCGGCACGCTCGCCAGGTCCGGGTAGGACGGCGGGGTGGTGTGCACGTAGAGCTGGGCGCTGATGCCGCCGGGGAACTGGACGACGGCGTCCCGGCCGATCGGGTCGGCGAACGGGGCGACCGTCACCGACGCCCCCTCCGACCGTGCGGCGGCGACGGCCCGGTCGAGGTCGGTGACCAGCCAGCCGGTGCGCTCGGTGCCGAACGGGTACGGGACGGGCGTGGTGTAGTCGAACACCGAGAGCGTGCCGACGGGGGAGAGCACCAGCTCCGAGAGCGTACGGCTGGGGGTCGGCGTCACCTGGGTGGCGTTGGGGCCGATCGTGGTGCCGCCGAAGGTGGCGACCCAACTGGCCACGAAGGCCTGCTCGGTGCCCGGTTCGACGTAGACGTGGGTGGAGTCGTACTGCGGGCCGACGGCGAACTGCCGGTGCGTGCCGGGTGCGCGAGCCGTGTCGCCGTAGGCCGCCGAGGCGGTGGGAACGGCTGTCAGCGCGGCGATCGCCGCCGCCAGTGGGACCAGCCGGCGGGCGAAGCCCTTCATCATGGGGAGGATCCTTCCGGTCGGGGCGTGTCGGGGTGTGTCGGGGTCAGGCCGTCGGCGGTGCCCAGTGGGCGTCCGGGGCGGAGACCCGATGGGCGGTCAGCGCGGTGGCCAGGAGGAGCAGGGCGGCCAGGGCGAGGGCCGTGGCGGGCCACCCGTGCAGGACGAGGACCGCGCCGGCGAGTCCGCCGAGCAGCATCGCGAGGGCGGAGAGGATCCGCCGCCCCGGGCGCGGGGCCGTGCCCCCGGCCGGGGCCGAGTCGGCGGCGAGGCCGGTCAGGGTGAGGGTCAGCACGGTGGTGGTCAGGTCGGGCACGCCCAGGCGCCTGGCCACGGCGTTCTGCAGGCCCATGCCGAGGCCGAGCAGGACGATCAGCGCGTAGTTCTTTTCGTCGCCCGCGCCGCCGTCGGCCAGGGCTGCGGTGACGGCGGCGGCGGCGGCCGTCAGCACCGTCTGGACTCCGGCGGCCCGGGCCAGCAGCCGCCCGCGGTGGCCCGCCAGGCGGCTGCCGAGCCGCCCGCCGGCGAGCGCGCCGGTCAGGAAGGCGGCCAGCGAGACCAGCGAGGCGGGGGCGGACAGCCCCGGGGCGCCCGCGAGCGAGAACCCCAGGAAGACCACGTTGCCGGTCATGTTCGCCACGAAGACGTGCCCGAGGCCGAGGTAGCTGACGGCGTCGACCACGCCGGTGGCCATGGTCAGCAGCAGCATCAGCGGGGGCAGCGGCCCGTGCCGGTCCGTGCGGGGCGGGGCGAGCGTCCGGCGGACGTCAGCCAGCAGTTCGCGCACCGGCCGTCACCCCCTCCGCCGTCGGCGGGCGGTGCAGGACGGCCCGGGTGAGCAGCCCGCTGGCCGGGCCGAGCGCGGCGCACGCGAGCGACAGCCACAGCGGCCAGCCGGTGAGGCCGACCGCGTGGTCGGCGGACCACCGGCCCGGCCCGGTGAGGGCGAGCGACCCGGCGGTGACGACCAGCACCAGCGGGTACTCGTAGCCGTCGTCCTGCACCCACAGTCCGTGCGGCCGCTTGACGGTGATCGCCACCGTCATCACGCCCATGGCGACCATGGCCGCCAGCGGGGTGAGCGCGCCCAGGGCCAGGAACAGGCCCGAACCGATCTGCCCGGCGCCCGCGGCGAGCGCGGTCAGCCGCCCGCCGGCGAAGCCGTCGTGCCGGAACTCCTCCGTCCCGCCCGCCAGGCCGTTGCCGCCCAGGCGGTGGCTCACCTTCTGTACCCCGTGGCCGGCGATGAGCAGGCCCACCACCACGCGGAGGATCAGCAGTCCGGTATCCGTCATGTCCTGTTCCTGGTCCCTGTGTTCCTGGTCGTTGTGTTCCGGCGTCCCCGAGGTGGGGTCAGCCGGCGGCGTGCTCGCCGATGACGGCCTGGGCGTAGACGACCCCGAGGCCGTAGGCGCCGGCGTGCTCCTTGACGATCTCCATGACGGCGCCGTAGGTCTCCGTCCGGGCCCAGTCGCGCTGGAGCTCCAGCAGCACCTGCACCCAGGTGACCGGCACGGCGCCGGCCTGGGTCATCCGCTGGATCGCGTGCTCGTGGGCCTTGGGGGAGACGCCGCCGGAGGCGTCGGTGACGACGTAGACCTCGTAGCCCTGCTCGATCATCGACAGCACGGGCAGGACCAGGCAGACCTCGGTCCACAGCCCGGCTATCACGACCTTGCCGCGCCCGGTGGCCTTGACGGCCTCGACGACCGCCTCGTCCTCCCAGGCGTTCATCGAGGTGCGGTCGAGGATCTTCGCCTCCGGGAAGACCGCGCCCAGCTGCGGCAGCAGCGGACCGGAGAAGGACTCGGCGGCGACGGTGGTGAGCACGGCCGGGACGTCGAAGGCCCGGGCGGCCTTGGCGAGGCCGACGGTGGCGTTGATGATCGCGGTGCGGTCGCCGCTGCCGGTGCCGAAGAACATCTGCGGCTGGTGGTCCACGAACAGTACGACGGCGTTGTCAGGGGTCAGCAGGTCGGGGCTCGGGGTGGCGCTGACCTGGGTCAGGTCGACCATGGTGGTGGTCCTTTCGGTGCGGGCCGGAGGAGTCCGGCGCGTTTCGGGAGGTCCTGCGCACGGTGGTCCGTGGCGGAGGTTCGGGGGGCGGTGCGGTCAGAGCACGAAGCAGGGGTCGAAGGGCTGCTGCCGTTCGGCCGTCAGGCCGCGTTCGACGCGCCAGTGGCGGTGCAGCTCCGACTCGGCGACGACCTGTCCGAGCAGTTCCGCCTGGCGGGCGCCCGCGCCGGAGGCCTGGTAGCCGCCGAAGCGGGCCACCGGGCTCCAGGCCGGGCTGACCGGCGGGAGTTCCTCGTCCAGGCCCTCGTACTCGGCCGCGGCGTGGACGATCCGGCCGCCGACGACGGTCAGCACGGACTCGATGTGCGGGATGTCCTGCTCGGGCACGGTGAAGTAGTCGTCGGTCAGGACCGCCAGGTCGCCGTAACAGCCGTGCCGCAGCACGCCCTTGACGTCCTGCTCGCCGGTGAGCGCGGCGCCCGCCGTGGTGTACATCGCGAGGGCGGTCGCGCGGTCGACCCGGTTCTGCGCCGGCCGCAGCGCCCGGCCGCCGACCGTGCGGCCGGAGACCAGCCAGTGCAGGGCGACCCACGGGTTGTACGAGGAGACCCGGGTGGCGTCCGTCCCGGCGGCCACCGTCAGGCCGCGGTCCAGCATCGCGCGGATCGGCGGGGCCTCGGCGGCGGCGCCGGGGCCGTAGCGGCGCTCGAACACCTCGCCCTGGAAGGAGAGCCGGTTCTGGACGGACAGCGAGCCGCCGAGCGCCGCGATCCGGTCGAGGCTGTCCGGGGAGACGGTCTCCGCGTGGTCGAAGAGCCACCGGTTGCCGGCGGGGAACAGCCCCTCCGCGGCGAGCTTCTCGAAGACCGCGAGGTCACGCCGGATCGTCTCGTCGTAGGTCGCGTGCAGCCGGAAGCCCCAGCCGTGTTCCATGAGCAGCCGGACGGCCTGCTCGAACTCGCCCTCGTAGTAACCGAGTTCCGGGCGCGGCTCGGCGAAGTTCTCGAAGTCGGCGGCGGCCCAGGTGAGGTTCTCGCCGGCGCCGTTCAGCCGCAGCCACGCATCGCCGTCCCCGGGCCGGACGGTCCCGATCCAGCGGGTGAGGTCGTCGAGCTCCTGGCCGGCGGTCTGCGGGAACAGGTGGTAGGCGATCCGCAGCGAGAGCTGTCCGTCCCGGGCGAGTTCGGTCACCGTGCCGTAGTTCTCGGGGAAGTTCTGGAAGCCGCCGGCGGCGTCGATCGCGGAGGTCAGCCCGAAGCGGTTCAGCTCGCGCAGGAAGTGCCGGGTGGAGGTGCGGCGGTCCTCGCCCTCCAGGGCCGGGGCCTTGGCGAGCGTCGAGTAGAGGATCAGGGCGCTCGGGGCGGCCAGCAGCATGCCGTTGGGCTCGCCGCCGCGACCCCGGACGATCTGGCCGCCCTTCGGGTCCGGGGTGCGCGCGGTGAAGCCGGCGGCCTTGAGCGCGGCGCGGTTGAGCACCGCCGACTGGTAGAGGTGCAGCACGAACACCGGGGTGTCCGGCGCGGCCTCGTTCAGCTCGGCGGGGGTCGGCAGCCGCCGCTCGGCGAACTGCTCGGCGGACCAGCCGCCCACGACGCGCACCCACTGCCCCTTCGGGGTGCGGGCGGCCTGCTCCCGGAGCATCGCGAGCGCCTGGCGCAGCGACCGCACGCCGTCCCAGCGCAGCTCCAGCACGTAGTTGAGGCCGCCCCGGATCACGTGCAGGTGCGCGTCGTTGAGGCCGGGCACCACGCGTCGGCCGAGCGCGTCGACCACGGTGGTGGACGGGCCGATGACCGGGGCGACGTCCGCGTCCTCCCCGACGACGGTGATCACGCCGTCGCGGACGGCGAGGGCGCCGGCCCGGGGGCGGCGGGCGTCGCCGGTGTGGATCCTGGCGTTGCGGACGACGACGTCGGCGGCGTCCTCGACGGAGCGGGGCGTCAGCCCGCCGACCGGCATTGCAGGCACCTCGGAGGCCTCCTGTCACAGGGGTTGGGGTGGCCGCCCTGGGGCGGGCGGCGGAGGGCGGCGGCCGGGCGGGCCGGGCGTTGGCCCGGCGTTCCCGATCACATGACAGAACGTTAGATCCGTTGCAGGGCAAGGAGTTTGCGCACAGTGCACCGCCTCCGTTCCGTCCGCGCACCGCTGTCCCCGGAACGGTTCCGTACGGGCCCCGGAACGGCCGGGGCCCCGGCCCCTCCGCCGTCCGGTGGGACGGGGAGGGACCGGGGCCCGGGGCCGGGACCGGCCGTGCGGTCACTTCGCGAGGAAGGCCAGCAGTGCCTCGTTGACCTCCTCGGCGTGGGTCCACAGCAGGCCGTGCGGAGCGCCCTCGATCTCCACGTACTCGGCGGAGGGCAGGGCGCGGTGGAACGGCCGGCCGGTGCTGTCGATCGGCAGGATGCGGTCGGCGGTGCCGTGCACGATCAGGGCCGGCACGTCGATGCGCGGGATGTCCGCGCGGAAGTCGGTGTACCAGGTGGACGGCGCGGCGGCGGAGGCGTGGGAGCCGCTGGCGGCCGCGGTGTTCCAGCTGTTGCGGACGGCCTCCTCGCTGATCCTGGTCCCGAGGTTCTCGTCCAGGTTGTAGAAGTCCCGGAAGAAGGCGGTGAAGTAGGCGTAGCGGTCGGCCTTCACGGCCGCGACGATGCCGTCGAAGAACTCCTGCGGGGCGGCGCCGTCCGGGTTGTCGGCGGTCTTGAGCAGGCACGGCTCCAGCGAGCCCAGGAACGCGACCTTGGCGATGCGCGCGGAACCGTACGCGGACACGTAGCGGGCGACCTCGCCGGTGCCCATCGAGAAGCCGACCAGGACGACCTCGCGCAGGTCGAGGGTGTCCAGCACGGTCTTGAGGTCGGCGGCGAAGGTGTCGTAGTCGTAGCCGGTCGTGGGCTGCGAGGACCGGCCGAAGCCCCGGCGGTCGTAGGTGATCACCCGGTGGCCGGCGGCGAGCAGCGCGGCGCTCTGCCGCTCCCAGGAGTGCCCGTCGAGCGGGAACCCGTGGATGAGGACGACCGGCTGCCCGGAACCGTGGTCCTCGTAGTACAGCTCGACGGGTGCGGAGTTCTCCTGGCCGACGGTGATGAACGGCATGGGCGGTGCTCACTCTCTCTTGCGTGCAGCGGGCAGCCGACGGTCGGTGCGGCTGCGGTTCACGACACGCTAGGGCCGCTCGTGCCGGGCCGGTTGCCGCTGAGCGCACCGAGTGTTGTCCGGCAGCGCCGCCTTCACCGGCCGTCGGTTCGGACCGCGGTGAGGCACTGGTCGTAGAGCTCGGCCAGGTCGAGTCGGCCCTCGTGTTCGGCCCAGAGTTCGGTCGCCGTGTCGACGCAGGCGAAGACCGTCGCGACGATCGCCCTGGCGCGCGGGTCCGGCGCCTGATCGGGGGCGGCGCCCAGCCGGGCCTGGACGGCCGGGACGAGCTGGGCCTGCCAGTTCAGCCGCTTCTCGATGGAGCGGGCGCGCAGCGACGGAGTGCGGAAGATCAGGCGGCACAGTTCGAGCGCCCGCTCGGGGGTGTGGTTGGCGGTCAGGACGGTCTGGAACCCGGCCCGCAGCGCGTCCCAGGCGTCCACCTCGGCCGGCTGCCCCTCGACGGTCTGCCGCAGGAGTTCGCCGAGCGCGTCCTGGTCCCCGCAGACCAGGTCCTCCTTGGTCCCGAAGTAGCGGAACAGGGACCGCTGGGAGATGCCCGCCTCCCGGGCGATCTGCGCGATGGTCGTCTGCTCGTAGCCCTGTTCGGCGAACAGCCGGAGCGCCGTGTCGAGGATCTCCTGGACGGCGGCCTGTCGTGAGCGGTCCCACAAGGTCGTCATGGGAGTCCAGACTACCCCGCCTCTGGACAGTGACCGCCTACCTGGCATTAACTGCCAGGTAGGCAGTGACTGCACACGAGGGAGCCTGTCATGACAGCCGTCGACTACCACGGCCGGACCGCACTGATCACCGGCGCCAGTGCCGGCCTCGGCGCCGAGTTCGCCCGCCAACTCGCCGCCCGCGGCTCCGACCTGGTCCTGGTCGCCCGTCGCCGGGACCGCCTGGAGGCCCTGGCCGCCGAACTGCGCGACCGCCACCGCGTCCGGGTCCACGTCCTGGCGGCGGACCTGGCCGACGCCCACGCCGGGCAGACGCTGGCCGACCAGGTGGACCGGCTCGGCCTGGACGTCACCAGCGTGGTCAACAACGCCGGATTCGCCACCTTCGGCCCGTTCCACGAGGCCGATCCGGCGCGGCTACGCCAGGAGATCGCCGTCGACGTGACCGCGGTGGCGGACATCAGCCGGGCGTTCATCGGGCGGTTGCGCGCGGCGGGATGCGGGGTGCTGGTCAACGTGGCCAGCATGGCCGCCTACCAGCCCAACCCGCGGATGGCGGTCTACGGCGCGACCAAGGCGTTCGTGCTGAGCCTCACCGAAGCGCTGTGGGAGGAGTCGCGCGGCACCGGGCTGCGGGTGCTGGCGCTGTCCCCCGGCGCGACCCGGACCGAGTTCTTCGAGGTCGTCGGCACCGAGCGGGCCGCCGGCGGCACGAGGCTCGCCGCGCCCGTGGACGTCGTCCGCACCGCGCTGGCCGCCCTGGACCGGGGCAACCCGCCGCCGAGCGTCATCGCCCGGGCGGATGAACCGGGTGCTGGCCGTCCTCGCCCGACTGGCGCCCCGGCGGCACGTCGTCAGGGCGGTCGGCCGGATGACCGCCGCGGGGGCGTGAAGCGCACCGGGGGCGACTCCTGCTCCGCGCGGTCGACCGGAGAGCAACAGGGAGCTCACCAGGCCGACCGGCCCGCCGCCGATGACGAGGACGTCGGTGTCGGTCACGTGTTGGATGCTGTCGTTCACCGTGCCTCCTCCCACGGCGAACGGTCGTCGCGGCCCGCGCTGTGGTCGGGCCGGGCGTCAAGGGCGGTGGACAGGGCTGAGAACGCCCGTGCCAGGTCGTCCTGGGTGGAGGGGACGGCGCGGCGCAGCAGCACGAAGGCGTGGACGTGCCCGGCGGCTTCGAGGAAGGTGGTCGGCACGCCTGCCGTGACCAGGGCTGCCGCGTAGGCGCGGCCCTCGTCGCGGACCGGGTCCTCGCCGGCGGTGACCACGACGGCGGGCGGCAGGCCGGTGAGGTCGCCGAGCAGCGGGGAGGCGCGCCGGTCGCGGCGGTCGGGGCGGTAGTGGTCGTAGTACCAGCGTCGTCCGGCTTCGGTGAGCAGCCGCCCTCCGGCGAACTCGTCCTCGGAGGGGTAGCGGCGGGTGAGGTCGGTGGCCGGGTAGACGGCCATGTGCGCCCGGACCGGCAGGCCGGCCGGGGCGTCGCGCAGCGCCATCGCCGTCACGATCGCGAGCGTCCCGCCGGCGCTGTCGCCGCAGAGCACCAGGGCGTCGGCGTGGCAGCCGAGTTCCGCGGGGCGGGTGGCGATCCAGCGGGCGGCGTCCTCGGCGTCCTCCACGGCCGCGGGGAACGGCGCTTCCGGGGCGAGCCGGTACTCGACGAGCACGACCGGCAGGTCGAGGAGCCGGGCTGCCTCGGCGGCGAACGCGCGATGCGTCTCCAGGTCACCGGTGACGAACCCGCCGCCGTGGTACCAGACGACGACCGGTCCGGCCTCGCGCGCCCCTCGCGGGTCGAGCAGGAGGCCGGCGATCGCTCCGGAGCGGGTCGGTATGGTCAGCGCCCGCTGCACGGCGATCTCGCCGACGGGCCGGTCGGCGGCCTTGACCTGCTCGCGCAGGCCGGCGCGTGCCTGCTCGGGGGTCAGCTCCTCGAGGCCGGGCGTGTCGAGGGCGGCGAGGTAGGCGAGGAGTGCCTCGACTTCGGGACGGGGCATGGCTGCCTCCCTGAGTGATGTCAGTTTCTGACATCGCGGACGCTAGCACTTGACGTCAGAATCTGTCATCACTGGCAGTGTCGAAGGATGAGCCGTTGGGAACCGGGAAGCCGTACGAGACTCCAGGGCGCCGCGCTCGACCTGTTCTCGGAGCGCGGCTGCGCCGCGACGACCACCGCGGCCATCGCCGAGCGGGCGGGCGTCACCGACCGCACGTTCTACCGGTACTTCACGGACAAGAGCGAGGTGCTGTTCGGTGACGAAGGCCGGATCGAGGGCCTGCCGGCCGAGGCGGTGACCGCGTCCGCGATCCAGGACGCCCACGACGCGGTCGGCATCAGCGTGTGATCACCCGTGGACTTCGGTGACGGCGCGCCAGGTCGGTACGGTGGCGAGCCCGGTGGGGAAGCGTACCGACTTCTGGTAGGTGAACTCGCGGAGGGTGTCGATGGCGTGCTCGCGTCCGTAGCCGCTGTGTTTGGTGCCGCCGAAGGGGGTGCCGAGCAGGCCGCGGAAGTAGTTGTTGACCAGCACCATCCCGACCTCCAGTCGCCGGGCGACCCGGAACGCGGTCGCGCTGTCGCGGCTGTAGACGCCGGCCAGCAGGCCGTAGTCCGACTCGTTGGCGATCTCGACGGCTTCGTCCTCGGAGGCGAACACGGTGACCGTGGCGACCGGGCCGAAGATCTCCTCGGTCGCGATTCGCATGGTCCGGGTGACCGCGGTGAACAGGGTCGGCGGGACGAAGAAGCCCCGCTCCAGTGCGGGGTCGGCCGGCAGGTCGCCCTGGGCCGCGATGGTGGCGCCCTCGGCCAGGCCGAGGCGGAGGTGGTCGAGTACCCGCTGCTGCTGCGCCCGCGAGACCAGGGGCCCGACGTGGGTGGCCGGGTCCGCGCCGTGCCCGGTGCGCAGCGCGCGGACGCCGGTGGCGAGGCGCTCGACGAACACGTCGTGGACGTCGCGGTGCACCAGGATCCGGGAGGCCGCCGTGCAGGCCTCGCCCTTGTTGTAGAAGGCGCCGTCGAGCGCGTCGCGGGCGGCGAGGTCCAGGTCGGCGTCGGCCAGGACGAGGAAGGCGTTCTTCCCGCCGAGCTCCAGCAGGGTCGGGGCGAGGCGTTCGGCGGCCGCGTGCGCGACCGCTCGGCCGGTGGTGGTCGAGCCGGTGAACGAGACCATCCGCACCAGCGGGTGGGCGACCAGGGCCCGCCCGGCGACCGGGCCGGTGCCCGGGACGACGTGCAGGACGTCCGCCGGCAGTACGGTGTTCAGCAGCTCCACGATCCGCAGCACCGTCAGCGGCGCCTGCTCGCCGGGCTTGAGGACGACGGTGTTGCCCGCCGCGAGGGCCGGGGCGATCTTCCCGCCGGTGTGGATCGGCGGCCAGTTGAACGGGATGATCCCCGCGACGACGCCCAGCGGCTCGCGCACCGTGGAAGTGTAGACGGGCCCGGATTCGTAGAACTCGCCCGGCAGTTTGTCGGCCAGCGACCCGAAGAACCGGAACACCCCGACCAGGAATCCGACGTCGTGCAACCGGGCGTCGGCGACGGGCTTGCCGTTCTCCCGCGACACCAGCCCGGCGAGCTCGTCGGCGTGTGCTTCCAGGACGTCGGCGCCGCGCAGCAGCAGCGCGGCGCGCTCGGCGGCGGGACGCCACCGCCAGTCCTGGGTGAAGGCGCGGTGGGCGGCCCGCACGGCGGCGTCGGTCTCGGGGACGCCTCCACCCTGGACGGTGGTGATCACGTCGCCGGTGGCGGGGTCCTCGACGGTGAACCGATCCTCGGCCCGGTCCGAGGACCAGCGGGTGGTGGTGGGGGTCATGGCAGCGGGACCACCTTTCCGTGGCTGTGAAGGGTTTCGACGAGTTCGAAGGCGCGCCGGACCTCGACCAAAGGGAACCTGGCGGCGATCGGCGGTTCGACCACTCGGTAGGCCGCCGACCCGTCGGGCAGATCGGGGCCGTAGCCGTCGAACCGCACCGCACGCATCGTCGTGCTCACCGGGAGCCTCCGGAGGCGAAGGGGGTGGCCAGGAAGTCCGTCACCCGCCGCAGCGCGGCCTCGCCCTCCTCCAGCACCGCGGCGAAGGCCTGGAAGACGTGCGGGACGCCGGGCGTGACCTCCAGGCGGACCAGGACGTCGTCCGTCGCGGCGCGTGCCGCCAGTCGGAGCGCGTCGTCGAGCAGCAGTTCGTTCGAGCCGACCTGGATCAGCAGCGGCGGGAGGCCACGGAGGTCGGCGAAGACCGGGCTGACCAGCGGATCCGACGGGTCGCCGGTTCCCACGTAGTCCCTGGCCCGCACCGCGATGGCCTCGGGTGTGAAGGACGGGTCGGCCGCCCGCTTGGTCGCCATGCTCGTCCCACTGAGCGTCAGGTCGGCGTACGGCGAGAACAGGACGCCGGCCGAGGGCATCGGCAGGTGCTGGGCGCGGGCGGCGACCAGCATGGCGACGGCCAGGCCCGCACCGGCGGACTCGCCGACCACGGCGACGACGGCCGAGTCCGCGCCCGTCTCGTCCAGCAGCGCGCGGTAGGCGGCCAGGGCGTCGTCCAGCGCGGCGGTATGGGGGTGCTCGGGCGCGAGCCGGTAGTCGACCGAGACGACCCGTCGGCCGGTTCGCCGGGCGACGTTCGAGGCCAGGGCGGCCGAGGTGCGGGCCGAGCCGAGCACGTGGAAGCCGCCGTGGAACCAGAGCAGTGTGCCGCTCGGGACGGTGCCGTCGATGGTGATCTCCAGGACGGGGACGCCGCCGAGGCTGCCAGGGGTGAGGACGACGTCCTCGGGCAGCGGGCGGGAGGTGAGCATGCGGGTGAAGACCTCGCGCTGCTCCAGGTGGTCGCCGCCGATGTCCAGCGGGCCGGTACGAAACATGGTGTCGAGCGCGTCGCGCTGTTCTCTGCTCATGCGAGAAGCCTCCTCCGACCTGGAGCTATGCGGCAATGCCATATCCCGCATACGCTCTATGCGTGCCACGCATAGAGTCGGTCGATCTGAACCTGCTGGCCCCGCTGCACGCGCTGCTCGAAGAACGGCACGTCTCCCGGGCAGCCGAGCGGCTGCACACCAGCCAGCCCTCCATGAGCCGGGCACTGCAGCGCCTGCGCGCCACCCTCGGCGACGAGTTGCTGGTGCGCGGGCCGGGCGGGTACCGGCTCACCCCGCGCGCCGAGCGCATCCGGAGCGAGTTGCAACAGGCGCTCCCGCGCCTCGAGCACGTCTTCTCCGGCGAGGCCTTCGATCCCGCGACCGCTGCCCGGGCCTTCCGGCTCGCCGGAACCGACTACACCGTCGCGGTGCTCAGCGGGGCACTGCTCGGGCGACTCCTCGAGCAGTCGCCCGGCTCGACGGTGCTCTTCTCCCGCTGGCACCACGCCGTCTTCGCCGATGCCGAACACGGCCTGGTGGACCTGCTGATCCACGGCGGTACACCGCCACCGCCGCTGCGCTCGCGCGTGCTGTTCGAGGAGGGCTACTCCTGCCTGATCTCCAGTCACCACCCGCTCGCCCAGCGCCCGGCCCTGTCGCTGGCGGACTACCTCGACTGCCTCCACACTGTCGTGGACGTCACGGACGGACGGCAGGGGCACGTCGACCGGCGCCTCGAAGCGCTGGGCCGCCCGAGACGGGCCAGCGTGACCGTTCCGTACCACGCGGCGGCCGCAGCCGCGGTCCCGGGCACCTCGCTGGTGGCGACGCTGCCGACCGAATTCGCGGTCCGGCAGGCGGTTCCGGGCGTCACCACCGTCCTGCCGGCGCCGGAGGAGATCGGCTCGATGAGCTATGCGATGTCCTGGCACCCGCGCCTGGACGACGACGCCGCGCACCGCTGGCTCCGCGACACGATCGTCTCGACGCTGGGCGCGGGCTGACCGGGCTGACCGGGCCGCCCCGCGCCCCCGGGGCCGGATCACACCCGGCCGCCGGTGGGTGCGGCGGCCGCCCGGCTCAGCGGGCCGACGGCGACGAGGCGGCGGGGAGGGGCTTGTCGAACATGGCGCAGACGGCCGCGTCGACCAGGGCCTGGTGGGCGGCGGCCGCCTGCGGGCGGGCCAGGTCGAAGACGGTCGAGGTGAGCACGGAGACCGTGCGCGTGCCGCTGTCGTCCGTGTAGGTCTCGCTGGAGTAGCCGGCCGCCTGGCCGTCGTGGCCCCACACCGTGCCGCAGGGGAGGACGACCTTGCGCAGGCCCAGGCCGTAGCCGTCTCCGTTCGGGGTGCCCGGGTCCTCGGGGACGGTGGTGCGCATCTCGGCGAGTTGGGCGGAAGGGAGCAACGTGCCCGAGAGCAGGGCCCTGTCGAAGCGGGCCCAGTCCTCGGCGGTGGAGACGATGCCGCCGGCGGCCCAGAGGGTGCTCTGGTTGACGACTGTGGTGTCCACGTCGGCGGGGCCGCGGTGCGGGCCGGCGAACGACGTCCCGGGCGGGGTGCCCTGGGGCAGCAGCGGGGCGAGGTGGGCGGCATCGGGTTCGTAGCCGTGCGCGAGGTGCGGGCCGGCCGTGTCGGTGGTGGGCAGGTAGGTGCCGTGCAGGCCGAGCGGGCGGGCGATGCGCTGCTGGATCAGGTCCCCGAGGCTCTGGCCGGTGGCCTTCTGGAGGATCAGGCCGAGGGCGATGTAGTTGGTGTTGCTGTACGAGAACCGGGTGCCGGGCGCGAACAGCGCGGGCTGGGCGCTGCCGGCGGCGAGCAGCTCCTCGGGCGTCCACCGGTGGGCGTCCTGGCCGGTGAAGGCGGCCAGGACGGCGGGGGCGTAGAGGTAGTTGGCCAGGCCGCTGGTGTGGTTGAGCAGCATCCTCACGGTGATCGCCGACCCGTGGGGGACGAGGCCGGGCAGCCACCGCTCGACCGGGTCGGTGAGGGCGAGGCGGTGTTCGGCGACCAGCTGGAGGACGAGCGTGGCGACCATGGTCTTGGTGTTGGAGCCCATCCGGAACTCGTCACCCGCCGCGAGACGGTGGTCGGCCGTGGACCAGGAGGCCTGATCGGCGATCGTGAGCGGGTGGTGGCCGTCGTCGACACGGACGATCACGCCCGGAACGCCGGCGTCGACGGCGCGCCGGGCGAGATCGGCCAGTGGGCTGCGGGTGGGCGTCGCCGTGGCAGCCGCGCAGGCGCCGAGCGTGACCCCGAGCGCGGCGGTGAGGGCCAGGGCCAGGGTGCGGTATCGGCGCGGCGTGGTCGGGTGGGCAGTCATCGCGGTGTGCTCCTCGTTCGGCGAGAGCTGTTCGGGTACGACAACGAGCCTGCTGGCAGCAGGTGCGAAGCACACGGGTGCTGGGGAGTCGTCCGGGGGTGGAGAAAACCCCACCGGGGTCGGGGGGAAACCCCCGTGTGCGGGGCGGGGATGATCGGCCAGGCTGGAGGCGAGAGAGAAGGAGGTGGCCGTGATGGCCGGATCGGGCCAGGCGCGTACGGTCGCACACCCGGGCACGGCCGGTCGCCTCGCACTGCTGGGCCACGCCCTGCTGTTGTCGCTCGCCTCGACGGTCGGCGCCGTCCTGTGCTGCCTGTGGATCGCGGCGGTGGTACTGGTCCCGTTCGGGCTCGGGCTGCCGATGACCCTGCTCTGCGCCGTCGCGGTGCGCCGGTTCGCCGACCGGCACCGGCAGTGGGCCGCCCGGCGGCTCGGGGCGCCGATCGCCCGCCCCTACCTGCCGACCCCGCCCGGGAACCGGCTGACCCAGCTGCAGGCGGTGCTGCGCGATCCCGCGAGCTGGCGCGACTGCGCCTGGCTGCTCGTCAACTCGGTGTCCTGCTGGTTCACTTCCGGATTGTCGCTGATCCTCTTCCTGGCCGGGCTGTTCTACAGCGGCTACCCGCTGCTGGTAGCGGTGACGCCGTCGGAGGTGTTCCGCGAGCCGTTCGGGTTCTTCGCCGTGCACGGGCTCGGCCAGGCACTTCTGGTCGCCCTGGCAGGGCCGCTCCTCCTTGCCGCCTGGTACCTCTCCGGCGAATGGCTGGCGAAGCTCAACGCCCACGTGGCGCACGCCCTGCTGGCCCCGACCGACAAGGCCGAACTGCTGGCACGAGTGGATGAGTTGACTGATTCCAGGGCCGATGTCGTGGACGCCGGGGCGAGCGAGCTGCGGCGGATCGAACGGGATCTGCACGACGGCGCCCAGGCCCGGCTGGTCTCCCTCGGGATGAGTCTGGGCCTGGCCGACCGCTTCGCGGACGATCCCGAGACAGTCCGCAGACTGCTCGCCGAGGCCCGCGCCTCGACCGCCGACGCGCTGGCGGAACTGCGCGACCTGGTACGCGGCATCCACCCGCCGGTGCTGGCCGACCGCGGCCTGGACGGCGCGGTCCAGGCCCTGGCGCTGGCCAATCCGGTACCCACCGAGGTCGCGATCCGGCTGCCGGGAAGACTGCCCGCCCCGGTGGAGTCGGCTGCCTACTTCGTCATCGCCGAAGCCCTGGCCAACGCGATCAAACACGCCGGGGCCAGTCGGATCCGGATCGGCGTCGAGTTCGCCCACCCGCCCGTCCGGACCACCGGCGAGCTGATGATCACGGTGGCCGACGACGGCCACGGAGGTGCGAGGATCGACGACGGCGGCGGACTGCACGGCGTCGCCCGCCGCCTCGCGGCCTTCGACGGCATCCTGACCCTCGACAGCCCCGACGGCGGCCCGACCGAAGTGAGGATGTCGCTGCCATGCGTGTGGTCATAGCCGAAGACCTCGCCCTCCTCCGGGACGGTCTGGTGCGCATCTTCCAGGCCTACGGCTGCGAAGTCCTGGAGGCTGTCCGGGACGCCCCCTCGCTGCGCCGCGCCCTGACCGAGCACCACCCGGACATCGCCGTGGTCGACGTCCGGCTGCCGCCCACCTTCACCGACGAGGGCCTGCGCGCCGCGATCGAGGCCCGCCGACGCGTCCCCGGCCTGCCCGTCCTGGTGCTGTCCCAGTACGTCGAGCAGCTCTACGCCCGGGAACTGCTCTCCGACCGGGCCGGTGCGGTCGGCTACCTGCTGAAGGACCGGGTGATGGAGGTCGACCAGTTCATCGGCGCGGTCCGCCAGGTCGCCGCCGGCGGCACCGTGATGGACCCGGACGTGGTGACCGCACTGCTCGACCACCGCTCCGCCGACCCGCCGCTCCGGGCCCTGACCCCGCGTGAGCGCGAGGTGCTCGCGCTGATGTCCGAAGGGCGCACCAACGCGGCCATCGCCGCCCGCATGTTCATCTCGGAGAAGGCCGTCAGCAAGCACAGCAACAACATCTTCACCAAACTCGGCCTGGAGCAGTCCGAGCAGGACAACCGCAGAGTGCTCGCCGTGCTCGCCTACCTCCAGGCCTGACGGGCAGCCGGATTCGCCGCTACCACGTGACCGAGCGTGCCCGGCGGACGGGCCGTCATCCCAGGAGCCGGGCGGCAGTCTCGCTCGGAAGCGGGTCGGGCCGGGTAGCTGCTCGGTCTTACCGAAGGTTTACGCCCCTGGTGGGTGCTTGACCCGTCGGCACCAGCTGGATTGACTCGGAGTCACCGACATCGTCGCGCGGGGGCCGACGCACCGCAGGTGCCGACCGGGCATCGCAGCACCGGCTCTCCGCATACCCACAGATCGGGGTGGTCACGGTCATGTCCGCCGTTCAGAACATCGAGTCCCCGCTCCGCCGCACCCGCCGGGCGGCCGCGGCGGGAGCCGTCGCGGTGGCGGCCCTCGCCGCCACGCTGGTGGCCGGCAGCCCGGCACACGCCGCCGGCTACGACGGGATCCTGCGCAGCTGGGCGCAGGGCAACTGCCTCGACATCAAGCCGGGCAGCACCAGCGTCTACACCTCGCCCTGCGTGACCGGCGACAACTGGCAGCGCTGGCGGCTCGAATCGGCCGGCGCCGACGGCGCCGTGACGGTCGTCAACGACCAGACCAGCCTGTGCCTCGACATCCCGCCGGGCAGTTGGAACGGGTCGACGGGGGCGCTCTACGTGTCGACCTGTGTGTTCGGCGACAGGTGGCAGCAGTGGCAGACGAGCTCGATGGTCCGCCCGGACGGCAACCTGGCGGTCAACTTCCGGAACCAGGCCGTCCAGGCATGCCTGGACGCCAACCAGCCGCAGAACCTGCCGTTCATCAACTCGCGCTGCTACTACGGTGGTTACCAGGACTGGAAGCCCGGGTTCTGACCGGACGACGCGGTGTCGGCCGTTTGGCCGGGGGACTCCCCGGTGCGGCCGGCGCCGACCGGCACGGCGGGCGCGTCGGTCAGTCCTCCCGGGTCAGC
This sequence comes from Kitasatospora sp. NPDC059160, assembly GCF_042755465.1. Lineage (NCBI taxonomy): Bacteria > Bacillati > Actinomycetota > Actinomycetes > Kitasatosporales > Streptomycetaceae > Kitasatospora > Kitasatospora sp. NPDC059160. The sequence continues at coordinate 43,286 of NZ_JBHZCN010000047.1, forward strand.
CCCTGCAGCAGGTAGTGCAGCCCGGCGTCGATGGCCGCCTCGCGCTCGGCGGGGGAGCGGTGCGGCTGCGGGTCGAGCAGGATCGAGGCTAGGCCGTGCACGGTGGCCCAACTGGCCATGACCGCCGCGTCGGTGTCCTCGGCGGGCAGGCGCCCGACCGCGGTGAGGCGTCGCAGTGCGGCCAGCAGCAGGGCATCGGGCTTCGGGCGGTGGTCGGCGTCGGGGTCCGGCCGGTCCTCCTCGTGGCCCGGGGTGCCGACTCCGGCGGGGTTGCCGTCCATCGCCATCCGGAACAGGCCCGGTTCGGCGAGCGCGAAGTGCACGTACGCGCGCCCGACGTCGCGCAGGTGCTTGGCGGCGGCCACCTGCCGGTCGGCGGGCTCGGTCACCCCGGCGAGTTCGGCGGTCATCGTGGCGGCCATGTCGCGCAGTGCGTGCTGGGAGACGGCGGCCTTCAGTTCGGCCAGCGTGCCGAAGTGGGTGTACACCGCGTTGGGCGACACCCCGACGATCCGGGTGACCTCCCGGAGCACCACGGCCTTCGGCCCGCCCCGGCGGGCCAGTTCGGCCCCGGCCGTGACGAGTGCGGCCCGCAGCTCACCGTGGTGGTAGGTGGAACGGGTGCGCGGTGCCCTGGTGGCCATGCCGTCGATCCTGGCACGGATGATCCGGCCGCGGCCAGCGCCCCGGGGCCTCCGTTCTCGGTTGCCGGGTGCAGCCGGGGGCTGCCGCGTCGCGGCCGGTTCCCGGTCGGGGTGGGGGTCGGTATCGGTGTGCTGATCACGTCGCGAACCTCTGTGCGGGCAGGCGGAGTTGCGCGTGGGGGCGGGGGAGTGCCGCCGGGCGGCGGCGTGGCGGACGGAGGCGCGAAAGCCCCCGCTCCCTGATCTGGACATTGTCCAGATCAGGGAGCGGGGAACTCGGGTGTCAACGTGTGAAGGGTGTTCGGGGCTTGCCCGCCTTGCTGTCTGACGAATCGTCAGTCGTCGTTCAGGGCCTCGGGATCGCCCGGGCGGGCGGCGGCACGTCAGACGGGCAGTTCGAACCCGAGGGCGCTCAGCGCCTCCTCGGCGGCCTGCTGGTCCTGCTGGTAGCTGCCGCCGGAGACCCCCAGGCCCCCGACGCACCGGCCGTCGTCGGTGATCGGGTAGCCGCCGCCGACCGCCATCAGGCGCGGGTGGCCGGCCAGCGGTGCGACCTGCGGGTCGGCCAGGTAGCCGTTCCACACGTGGGTCGGGGTGTGGAACGAGGCCGCGGTCCAGGCCTTGTCGAGGGCGACCTCGGCGGTGAGGAACGGCGCGCCGTCGGCGCGGTCGAAGGCCAGCAGGTGGCCGCCCTGGTCGGTGACGGCGACGGCCGCCGTGAAGCCGATCCGGGCGGCGGCCGCGTGCACGGCCGCGATGAGCGCGCCGGCGGCCGCCTGCGTGATTGAGCCGGTCGGGGCCGACTTCTGCAGAAGGTCAGTGGTCATGAACAGTCTCCAGGTGGTGCCGAGCGGTCGGCCAGTGGGCCGGTGGAGCGGTAGGCCGGTGGGTCGGTGGCCCGGTGATCGCGGCCCGGTCAGCGCAGCGGTGAGGCCGGGGTGGGGGTGACGCGGGTGACGACGGACTTCTCAGTGATCAGCAGGCCGTGGACCACCGGGCCGATCTCCTCCGTCCAGCGCTCGCTGCCGTACACCGCCGCGTGGGCGGCCTCGGCGTGGGCCTCGTCCTCGAAGCGCCGGATCCAGACGTAGCCGTCCTCGTCCTCGTCGTCGGTGAAGGAGGCGGTCACATCCATGCCCAGGGAGGCCTGGAACGGGATGACCACGTCCTCCATGTAGCGCACCCACTCGTCCCGGCGCCCGGGCCGGGCCTGGTAGCGGCGGATCTCGTAGTACACGGTCTCACTCCAACTTCGGTGCGGGGAAGGTCAGTCGGTGACGGTCAGGACGAGCTTGCCGCGGGTGCGGCCGGCCTCGCCGCGGGTGTGGGCCTCGGCGACACGTTCCAGCGGGTAGGTGGCCTCGACCTCGACGGTCACCTCGCCGGCGTCGATCAGCCCGGCGATCTCCGTCAGCGCGGCGCCGTCCGGCTCGACCAGGAACGGGGTGACGCGCACGCCCGCGACCTCGGCCGCGACGGCCAGCTCCGGGGAGACGCCGGCCGGGACGGTGACCAGCAGGCCGCCGGGGCGCAGGACCTTCAGGGAACGGGTGCTGCTGTCGTCGTGGGCGTCGCCCACCAGCTCGATGACGACGTCGACGTCGCCGACGACCTCCTCGAAGCGGGTGGTCGTGTAGTCGACGGTCTCGTCCGCGCCGAGCTCCTTGAGCCAGGGGTGGCGGGCGGCGCTGGCGGTGGCGATCACGTGGGCGCCCAGGTGGCGGGCGAACTGGACGGCGAAGTGGCCGACCCCGCCGGCCCCGGCGGTGACCAGGACCCGCTGTCCGGCCGTGACGCGGGCGGTGTCGACGACGGCCTGCCAGGCGGTCAGCGCGGCGAGCGGCACGGCGGCGGCGCGCACGTGGTCGATCGTGGCCGGCTTGCGGGCCCACTGGCGGGCCGGGGCGGTGACGTACTCGGAGTAGCCGTTGGCGACGCGCGGGAACCACGGCATGCCGTAGACCTCGTCGCCCACCTTCAGGGTGGTCACGCCGAAGCCGACCTCCTCCACCACGCCGGACACGTCCCAGCCGAGGGTGAACGGCGGCTCGCCGAGCAGGCCGGCCATGCCGGAGCCGGCCCGGGTCTTCCAGTCCACCGGATTGATGCCGGCGGCGTGCACCCGCACCAGCACCTCGGTGGGCAGCGGCGCTGGGCGCGGCACCCGCTCGACCCGCAGCACCTCCGGGCCACCGAAAGCGTCCTGGACCACCGTGCGCATCATGTCTGCGGACATGCGTCATCTCCTGAAAGTGCTCTCTGCGGAGGGCCGTTGGCGGCCCTCCCTCGACGTCGATGAAGCTATCCCGATGGATATAGTTACCTTCAAGGTCTACTACTTCCCGTTGGGAAGTGACCCGGTGAGGAGAGTGAGCATGACGACCACCTGCAGCAGCGGCCAGCACGCGCACCACGACGTCTACGCCGCCCAGTGCCCCTGCCGGAGCCTGCTCGACCTGTTGGCCAACAAGTGGTCCGCCCTGGCCATCGGCGCCCTCGAGGACGGCCCGCAGCGCTTCGGCGAACTCCAGCGCAAGCTCCAGGGGGTCAGCCCCAAGGTCCTCACCCAGGCGCTCCGCCGCCTGGAGGACTACGGCATCCTCGACCGCACCGTCTACCCCGCCGTACCGCTGCACGTCGAGTACTCCCTCACCCCGCTCGGCCGGAGCGCCGCGATCCCGCTCAACGCCCTCCGCGCGTGGGTCGAGGACAGCATCGACCACGCGCACCGCCCCGAGCCCGTCACGTCGTAGCGGGGCACACCTGTCAGCTGCCGTCGTTCTCGTTCGCGGAGAACTCGCCGGGGTCGCCCTCGCGGGCCGGCTTCCCCGCTGCTCGGGCGAACTCGGTCGGTGTCAGGCCGTACTGCCGCTTGAAGGCGCGGATGAAGTGGCTGCTGTCGGCGAACTGCCAGCGGGCGGCGAGTTCGGAGACAGCGGGACGGCCCTGTGGCGCGGCGAGTTCACGTCGGGCGAGTTCGAGTCGACGACGCCGGACGTACCCGGCGACGGTCTCGTCGGTCGCCCCGAAGGCGCGGTGCAGCGTCCGGACGGAGACGTTGAGTTCGCGCGCGAGCAGCGTGGGGGAGAGTTCCGGGTCGGTGAGGCGGGCGTCCGCCAGGTTCCGGGCCGCGCGGGCCAGGGCGGGTGCCAACTGGGGCTCGGCGGCATCGGCTTGCTGCCGCAGCACTGCTCCGGCCAGTTCGATCAGGGCACGGTGGGCGGACTGCGCACCGGAGGCCGTGAGGTCGGCGAGGTTCTGGCGGACCACGTCCGTGTGGGCCAGGAGCAAGCGCATCTCGGCGGAGTGGGCGGAGGCGGCGATCAGCCGGTCGCCGATCAGCGGCCCGAGGTCGTCGGCCGGAAGGATCAGCACTTTCGCCGCCGCGCTCCGCGCTGCCTCGAACGTCACCGGACCGGCGCGTTGGGCCATGAAGCCTCCTGCCGGTACGGCGATCTCACCGTCGCGTCGCCGAGCGAAGTTCCAACTGCCGTGCCGCACCACGTGCATCAGTACCAGGTCGTCGCAGTGGTCGGGAACGTCGTTGGTGCCGATCAGGGACCGGCTCTCCACCTCCGCGATCACGGAATCGTGCACCCTGACCGCGCGTGCGCTGATCCGGAAGTCACCGGTGGCGCCCGGCGTGAACCGGGGGGCCGGATACTCGGTGCCGACCTGTGCTTCCCAACCGTCCCGGAAGCGGGCGAATCCCTGGTCCGGGGCGGCCGACGTGGTCACGTCCGCGGTGAAGGCACCACTGGTCCGCGGAGCGTTCGTCGCCATCGGGGCTGCCTCGCTGGTGTCGTGGCGCCGGTGTTCCGTCGGAACGGCGCCGGGATCCAAGCGTAGGGGACAGCCCGCCCCCTGGCCCGGGCCGGCAGGCCCGGGTGTGGGTCGAGGCTGCCCACAGGTGGCCGTCGAGGCCGCGTCGCTCCGGCGGGGCTCTCCGGCACCGAGGTTCCACATGCGTGGCACGGAGGTTCAAGTCCAGGCGCCGTCGGCTCTCCTAGGCTTCCGGTAGGGGCGCGGGTCGCATCCGACGGGACGCCCGGGACGAGGGGAGAGCACGTGATCCACCGTGATTCCGGCCGGGTGGCCGTCATCACCGGTGCCGGTACGGGCATCGGAGCCGCGACCGCGGTCCGGTTCGCCGTCGACGGATACACCGTGGTGCTCGTGGGCCGCACCGAGGCGACCCTGCGCCGGACCGCCCAGCAGGGGCCGGACGGCGCCGACATGCACCCCTGGGTCGCGGACGTCCGTGACCTCGCCGCCGTCACCGCGGCCGTCAACGGCGTGGCCGAGCGGTTCGGACGCCTGGACGTGCTGGTCAACAACGCCGGCACGGCGATCCCGGGCACGGTCGACCGGACCGACCCGGAGGACTACCGGAGCATGATGCGCACCAACGTCGACGGCGCCTTCCACGCCTCGCGCGCCGCGCTGCCCCATCTGCGGACGGTGCGTGGCTGCATCGTCAACGTCGGGTCCGTGGCCGGGCTGCGCGGTGAATGGAACCAGGCCGCCTACAACATGACCAAGGCCGCGCTGGTCGGGCTGACCAACTCGATGGCGCTGGACCACGGCAGGGAGATCCGGGTCAACGCCGTCCACCCGGGTGTGACGCTGAGCAGGCCGGCCCTGCGCGACGCCCTGGCCGGGGGCAGCCCGCTGCACGGGCGGTTCGTCGACCGCGTGCCCATGGGCCGGGCGGCTGAGCCGGCCGAGGTGGCCGCCGTCGTCGCGTTCCTCGCCGGCCCCGACGCCGCGTACCTCAACGGCGTGCACATCCCCGTCGACGGAGGCCTGACCGCGTCGAACGGCCAGGCCGATCTGTACCGGACCGACGGCTGACGTCGCCGCGGACGAGCGAAGCACCGCGCACCGTCGCAGCCCGCCCCTGAAGCGGGAGGCGGAGGCCGAACTGCCGCCTCCACCTTCCTCCTCGGCATGCGCCCGCGGTCGCGCGGATCGGTGCACCCGGGCCCGGCTGGGCTCTGCCGGTTTCGGTCACCCAGCGGTGAGCGGGGCGAGGCGTCGGCTGAGGCGGTGGACGGCCTCGGCGGTGCGGGGGTCGGTGGCGGCGGGGAAGGGCGCGACCGGCTGTGCCCGGGGGCCGATGACGACGCCGGTCCGGCCGGCCAGCGAGGCGTCGGTCGCGGCGAAGATCGAAGGCTTGGCCGCCACGGAGGCCGGGCCCGAGGTCGAGCGCTCGAACTTCCGCCGGACGAGCGGCCAGAGCAGGCGCAGGCCGGGGGAGACGATCTTGGGGTCGTGCAGGGTGCCGTTGGTCATGTCGGTGGCGGCGCCGCCGGGGTCTGCGGCGAAGACCGAGACGCCCGTGCCGTCGAGTCGGCCGGCCAGGTCGAGCGTGTAGGCGAGGTTGGCGAGTTTGGCGCGGCCGTACCAGTGGAAGCCGTAGTACCCGCCGGGCGGCTCGACGGCGTCGAAGGTCCGCTTGGCGACTCCGACCGCGCCCGAGGTCACGTTCACGATCCGGCTCGGCGCGCCGGACTGCAGCGAGGGCATCAGCAGTTCGGTCAGCAGGTACGGCGAGAGGTGGTTGAGGGCGAAGCTCGCCTCGATCCCGTCGACCGAGTCCCGCCGGTCCGCGAACATCGCGCCGACGTTGTTGACCAGGACGGTCAGCGGGCCCTCGGTGGTGATCCGCTCGGCGAGTGAGCGGACCGCGTCGAGCGAGGCGAGGTCGGCGGCCACGAACCGGGCGGGATGCGCCGGTGCCGTGGCGTTGATCCGTTCCACCGCACGGGCGCCGCGCTCGGCGTTGCGGCCGACCACGGTGACCGCCAGGCCGGCCGCGGCCAGTCCCAGGGCCGTCTCCCCGCCGATGCCGGCGGTTCCCGCTGTGACCAGCGCTGTCCTCCGCATGGCACACCCCTTCCAGCTGTACGAATATGCGGATGGCTTATCCGCTTGCTTCACCGTAGCAGATGTGGATGGGCTATCCGTTTATCGATTCGGATGAGCCATCCAGTTAGACTGCTCCGATGACGACCCCACCTCTGCGCAAGGACGCCGCCCGCAACTGGGAGCAGATCGTCGCCGTGGCCCGTGATCTGGTGGACGCGGGTGTGCCCCTGCAGCTCAACGACGTCGCCCGCCGCGTCGGCATGGGCGTCGGTACCGTCTACCGGCACTTCCCGACCACCGAGGCGCTCCTGGAGACCGTCGCCACCCGCAGCCTGGAGCTGCTCGTCGCCCACGGCGAGCAGGCGCTGGACGACGACGATCCCTGGCGCGCCCTGGCCGGCTTCCTGGCCCGCACCATCGAGGCGCAGGTCACCGACGCCTCGCTGTCCGCGGTCACCGCGGCGCCCACGGACGCCTTGCCGTACACCACCGAACTGAAGCGGACCCTGTGGTCGGTCGGTGGGCGGCTGCTCGACCGGGCCCGTGCTGCGGGAGTCGTGCGGGCCGACCTGACCTCCGCCGACCTGGTCCCGCTGATGTGCGGCATCGCCTACGCCGCGACCGTCCACGGCAGCGTGGGCGATGCCGTCGCGCGCACCGACACCGCCCAGCGCTATCTGACCGCTCTCCTGGAGGGTCTCCACACCGGCTGACCCGGGGCCGAGGAGGCGGGCGAAGTGGAGCCCGTAGTAGACGGGCACCGCCCGGTACAGGTGCGGTCCCGAGGAGGTCGCGCAGCCGACCGGGGCGAGCGACGCCGGTGTGCAGTGGCTGAACTTCGGCAACAACGGGCTGGTCTACGGTCAGGACGCGCGGGGGAACCGCGTCCCCGACCGCGGATGCCGCCGTCAGCGCAGGGAGCGGACCGCCGGGCTGGTGGCGACCAGGGCGGCGCAGGCGAGGACGGCGGTGCCGGAGGTCAGGAACAGGGTGGTCGTGCCGTACGGGAGCAGGGCGCCGGCCAGGACGTAGGAGAACGGGTCGAACGCCACCGTGGCCAGGACGACGAGGCTGAGCACCCGGCCCAACAGGTGCTCGGGCACCCGCTCCTGGAGGGTGGACACCACGACCACGCCGAGGAAGCCGGAGCCGAGGCCGATGAGCGAGGCCACGGCCGTCGCGGTGAGGACCTGGGTGACGGCGGCGAGGCCGACCATGCCCGCGCCGATCGCGGCGACGCCGCCGACCACGGTCCGGCCGCGCCGGGCGGGCGGTCGCCGGCCGGCCGCCAGGGAGCCGGCCAGCGAGCCGGCGCCGAAGCCGGAGAGCACGATGCCCAGGGCGCCCGCGCCGCCGAGGCGTTGGTCGGCGAGGACGGCGCCGCCCACCAGGACGGGGCCGACGACCGCGAGGTTGATCAGGGCGATGGCCGCGAGCATGCCCCGGACCACGGGCTCGCGCCAGGCGTACCCCAGCCCGGTGGTGAGGGCGCGCAGGTTGCCGGGCTGCTCGCCGCCGTCGCCCTTGTCGTCGCGGTCGCCGGTGCGCCGGACCACCCGGGCGAGGGTGCTGAAAGCGGCGGCGGCCAGGGCGGCCATCGCCGTGATCCCGCCGAGCGTGGCGGGGAAGCCGGCCGCGGCGATGCAGCCGGCGGCCACCGCCGGGCCGACCAGGTCGCCGCCCGACTCCGCGCCCTGCACCAGCCCGTTGACCCGGGCGAGCTGCTCGGTCGGCACGACGGCGGGCAGCAGTGCCAGCGCCGCGGGGAAGTACGCGGCGTCGGCGGCGCCGAGCAGGCCGCCGAGCAGCGCGACGGTGGTCAGCGACGGCGCGGCGAAGGTGACCAGGGCGCCGAGGGTGAGCAGCACGGCGACCCGGAGCCAGGCGGCGGCGGCCACCACCCGGTCGGGGCCGAGGCGGTCGACCAGTACTCCGGCGGGCGGCAGCAGCACCGCCCGGGGCAGGGCCACGGCCACCAGGACGAACCCGGTGGCGAGGCCGGGCTGCGCCAGGTCGAGCACGTAGAGGGTCAGCCACACGATGAACAGCGCGTCGGTCACGGCCGCCAGGCCCTGGCCGACGACCAGGCACCGCAGGTGCGACCGGCCGAGCCGGCCGTGGCGCTCGCCGATCGTCACTCTCCGCTCCTCCGTGGTCGGGACGGTCAGGCGATGTGGGTACCGCCGTCGACGGTCAGGGTGGTGCCGGTGACGTAGGACGACGCGTCGGAGACGAGGAAGACCAGTGCGGCGGCGAGTTCCTCGGGCCGCCCGAGGCGGCCGGAGAGCACCCGGGGCAGCACCGCCTCCAGGTAGCCCTCGGCGTAGCCGTCGGTCATCGGGGAGGGGAACAGGCCGGGGGCGAGGGCGTTGACCCGGATGCCCCGGCCGGGGGTCCACTGCTGGGCGAGGTCGCGGGTGAGCCCGAGAAGCCCGGCCTTGGAGGCCGAGTAGGCGGCCTGCGGCAGGCCGCCGGTGACCAGGGCCAGGATGCTGGAGACGTTGACGACGGCACTGCCGGGCCGCATCACCGCGCCGGCGGCCTGGGCCATCCAGTAGGCGCCGTTGAGGTTGGTGTCGACGACCTCGCGGAACTGCTCCGGGGTCTCCTCCTCCGCAGGTCGTTCGCCGCTGATCCCGGCGTTGTTGACGAGGATGTCCAGCCGCCCGAAGGCCCGTACGGCGGCGGTCACCAGCGCGCGGCAGTCGGCCGGTTCGGTGACGTCGGTCCGTACGGCGAGGGCCCGGCGGCCGAGCCGCTCGACGGTCGCGCGCACGGCCTCCAGGCGTTCGGCGCGCCGGGCGGCGAGCACGAGGTCGGCACCGGCCTCGGCCAGCGCGGTCGCGAAGGCCACGCCCAGGCCGGAGGAGGCGCCGGTGACCACGGCGACGCGGCCGTCCAGCCGGAAGCGGTCGAGGACGCTCACCGGCGCCCGGCGACGTAGTCCACCGCGTCGCCGACTGTCCGCAGGTCCTTGACCCGGTCGTCGGGGATCTTCACCTCGAACCGGTCCTCGACCGCCACCGCGATCTCCATCATGGCCAGGGAGTCGACGTCGAGGTCGTCGGCGAAGGAGGTCTCGGCGCTCACGTCGGCGGAGTCGACGCCGAGGACCTCCTCGATGATCTCGGCGATGGCGTCCAGGATGTCGTGGTCGTTCGTCACGGGTTCCTCCGGAGGGTGACGGGGGTGCCAGGGGGCGGTCAGACGCCGAGGCGGCGGCGGTAGTCGACGAGGGTGCGCAGGAAGCCGTCCACCTGCTCCTCGGTGTGGCCCGCGTGCGGGAACAGGCGCAGCAGCGCCTGGTTGCGGGTGACCGCCGGGTAGGAGAAGACGGGCACGAGGTAGCCGTCCTCGACGAACCACTCCCGCATCTGCAGGGCGGCGGCGTCGTTCCCGATGGGCACCGAGAGCATGTACGACTCGGTGGGCGTCGTCGCCGTGCCGGCCTCGTGCATCCGGCGGCGCAGGCGGGCGGCATGGGCCAGGTAGTCGTCGACGATCCGGGGATCGGCGGCCAGGGCGGCGATCGTGCGGTCGGCCGCGTGGGCGGTCGGCGGCTGGATGGCGGCCGTGAACATCGAGGTGCCGGAGAGGAGTTCGAAGGCGTCGACGGCCGCCGCCGGACCGGCGATGGCGCCGCCCTCCAGCCCGATGGCCTTCGACAGCGACACCATGACGAAGTCGGCCCGTTCCCGGATCGCGGCCGCCTCCCGGGCGTAGGGGCGGTGCTCCGGCCCGTAGACCATGAAGCCGTTCGCGTCGTCGATCATGCTGACGGCGCCGTGCCGGTCGCACTCGTCGAGGATCTCCACGATCGGCCCCATCGTGCCGTCGGCCGAGTAGATGCTCTCGGCGATGACCACCGTCTTGCGGGCGCGGACCCGGCGCAGGATCCGGGCCAGGTCGGCGACGTCGTTGTGCCGGAAGGCGTGCACGTGGCGGCCGTAGTCGAGCCCCTGGAGGCCCTTCCAGATGCTCCAGTGGACGTCCCGGTCGACCACGAAGACGGTGTCGTGGTTGCGGACCTCGATCCCGTCGTCGAAGTGCGCGGAACTGCTCATGGCGTGGACGAACCCGATGTTGGCCAGCAGTCCGGTGGCGAAACTGATGGCGCGTTCCTTGCCGGTGTGGCGGGCGATCGTCTCTTCCAGCACCTGGTGCGGGCGGCAGATCCCCTGGGTCATCCGGGAGCCGCTGGTGCTCAGCCCGTGGGCCAGCGCCCCCTCGGCGAAGTGGCGCCGCACCGGGAGGTGGCGCTCCAGGTCGAGGAAGCTGATGCTGGCGAAGTTCACCAGCTCGCGGCCGTTGCGGACGACGGTCGGCCCGACCGGGCCGTCCACCACCGGCGGGCGGTACGCCGTGTCGTGGGTGTTGGCCTCGACGAAGGCGGCGAAGGCCCACGGGGCCAGGCGGTCCGCGGGCGGTGCGGTGCTGCGGGGCGCGGTCATGGTGAGGTCCCTCCTGCACGGTGGGCGCGGGGCGGCAGGGGTGGTGGCGGTGCTGCTGGTGTTGCTGCTGGTGCGGGCTGTGCGGGCTGTGCGGGCAGTCCGGGCGGTGCGGGCGGTGCGGGCTCCAGGGCGGCGGCGAGGTGGCCGAGCGAGGCCGTTCCGGCCAGTTCGTCCGACGCGATCCCGGTGAGGCCGGACCGGCGGAGCAGCGCCAGCAGACGGGGGACGGCGACCAGGGTGACGCCGTGGTCGGCCAGACAGCGGTTCAGGTCCACGGTGTCCGGGCTGTCGGGTCCGCCTGGTCCGCCGGGGCCACCAGGTGCGGCGGCGGTGGCGACGGCGGCGGCCAGCGCCCGTTCGGCGGCCGTGCCGGGCGGGCGGCGCGGGACCCGCAGCGCTTCGGCGCGGGTCGTGGTGGTGGCGCCGGGCCCGGCCGGGGAGAGTACGTAGCGGCCCGGGGCCAGCAGGCCCGGAACCTCGTCGAGGTGGTCCAGCACGTGGCGGTGCAGGTCCTCCGGGGTGACGCCGGGGGCGGTGCGGGCCCGGGCGACGAGGTGCGGCTCCTCGTCCGCCCCCGTCACCTCCCCGCCGGGCGCCACCGTCACGTCGAGCACCCCGGGGCAGTCGCGCAGCACCGCCGCGACCGCGGCCGGGCGCACCCAGCCCTGCGGGGCGCGCCACCACCCGGGGGCGGCCGGTGCGGTCGGGCGCGCCGGGACGGGGCACTCGGCGCCGTCGGCCGCCGCGCGCAGCAGGGCGCACAGCCGGACGGGCAGGGCGGCGGCCTGCCCGGCGTCGAGCAGGTGGTCCCCGACGGTGACGTCGAGGGTGACGGCCCCCGCGTCGAGGGCGAGGTCGACGTAGAGCGTGTCGCAGGGCTCGTCGGGCGCGCTGCGGAGCCAGCCGTCGCCCGACCCGTCCGGCGCGGTGCCCGGCACCGGCACCGGCGCCGGTGCCGGGGCCGGGACCGGGGGGTCGAGGTACCCCGGGACCAGGTACCCCGGGACGAGGTAACCGCGCGGCCAGGAGTAGCAGTTGTACTCGATGGTGGGCACCGTCCTGACCCCGCGGCGACGGTCCGTCCGCGCCTGGGCGGCGACCAGTTCGGCAGGCCGCCAGTGGCCGTACCGGTAGGCCGTCGCGGAGGCGGCGGCGACCGAGGCGACCACCTCGCCGAAGGCCGCGCCCGGACGCAGGTCGATCTGCACCGGGACGGTCAGGGCCCGGACCCCGATGCTGCCCCGCACGGCGGCCCGGGCCCGGTTGGAGACCACCACCGAGGCGAGGAAGCGGAGTTCGCCGGTACGCGCGGCGACGTCGTGGGCCAGCGCCGCGAGCACGACGACCTCGGGGCTGACCAGGTGGCGCCGGGCGATGTGGCGCAGGTGCCGGTAGGCGCTCACCGAGCGGTGCTGGAGTCGGTGGCGCCCGGTGCCGTCCGGGGACCCGCCGAACGGGGCCAGAACCCCGGTGGGGTTGTCCGCGAGGCGCGTCAGCCACTCCCGCTCCGCCGCGCGGGCCCGCTCCGGCGTCTGGGTGGCGAGCGCGTCGAGCGGCTGCGAGGCCGTCCCCAACGGTGCCGCCGTGCCGCGCAGTTGATCGTGCAGCTGGTCGAGCAGCACGGCCAGCCCCCACCCGTCGATCAGCACGTGGTGGGCGGCGATCAGCACCGCCCGCGGCTGCCCCGCCGTCAGCAGCACCCGGGCGAGCCAGGGCGGGTTCCGCTCGGGGTCGATCGGGCGGGCGGCCAGGGCCGCGGTGGCGGCCTCCAGGGTGGCGGCGTCGACCACCGGCACGTCCAGGTGGTCGACCGGCAGCGGCGCCCAGTGCGCGCGGTGCACGTGCTGGACCGGGCACAGCGGATCGACGGTGGTGCGCAGCGCCTCGTGCCGGGCGGTCAGGGCGGCGAGCGCCGCGTGGACGTCGGCGAGGGAGGCCGACGGCGGGACGTGGCAGTGGTCGGCGAGCGGCGTCGGGTTCACCCGCCGCGCCGGGGGCACGGTGCGCTCGAACCAGTGCCACTCCTGGACCCAGGTCAGCGGCCCGCTGCGGGTGACGGTGCCGGCGCCGGTCGCGGTGCCGGCGGTGGCGGTCTCCGGACGGCGGTGCACGGCCGGCCCTCAGACCGCTCGGACCACGAGGGCGGCATTGTGGCCCCCGAAACCGAAGGAGTTGCTGAGCGCGATCCGCAGGCGCTCGTGGTGCTGCGCCCGGTGCGGCACGAAGTTGATCTCCGGGTCGATCGGCTCGTCGCAGTTGACGGTGGGCGGGACGTCGCCCGTGCGCAGGACCTGGATCGACGCCACCAGCTCGACGGCCCCGGCGGCACCGATCATGTGCCCGGTCATCGACTTGGTGGAGCTGACCGGGATTCGGGTGACCCGCTCGCCCAGCACCCGGCGCAGCACCGCCGTCTCGGTGGCGTCGTTCAGCAGCGTTCCGGTGCCGTGCGCGTTGACGTAGTCCACGTCCGCCCCGGTGATCCCCGCGTCGCGCAGTGCCGCCTCGACGGCGAGGCACGCTCCCCGCCCCTGCGGGTGGGGCGCGGTCCAGTGGTGGGCGTCCGAACTCGCCCCGTAGCCCGCGAGTTCGGCCAGCGCCGTGGCGCCCCGACGCTCGGCCGTCCCGGCGGCCTCCAGGACCAGCACGGCGGCTCCCTCGCTCATCACGAACCCGTCGCGGTGCGCGTCGAACGGCCGGCAGGCCGCCGTCGGGTCGTCGTTGCGCCGGGACAGCGCGCGGGCGTTGCCGCTGCCCGCGAGGTCGACGGCGGTGACACAGGCGTCCGCGCCGCCGGCCAGCACGACGTCGGCCTCGCCGGTGGCGATCATGCGCATCCCGGCGCCGACCGCGTCCGCGCCGCTGGCGCACGCCGTGCTCTGGGCCCGGCTCGGTCCCCAGGCCCCGATGCGCATGCTGATCTCCCCGGCGGCGCTGTCCATGGCGGTCGTGACCTGGGCGAACGGGCTGATCGCCCGCGGCCCCCGGGCGCGCAGGGTGTCGGCGGCCCGGTAGATCGACCCGACCGGGCCGTAGCCGCTGCCGATGACCACGGCGACCCTCGGCGCCAGGCCGTCGTCGACGACCAGCCCGGCGTGCCCGCACGCCTCCAGCGCCGCGGCCAGGGCGTACTGGGCGTACGGGTCGGTGCGACGGCGGACCGCCGGCGGCATGTAACGGTCGGGTACGAAGCCGCGGACCTGCCCGCCGATCCGGACGTCCAGACCGGTCACGTCGATCGCGTCCACGGCGGCGATGCCGCTGCGCCCGGCCAGCATCGCCGTCCAGGTCTCCCCGGCGCTGTGGCCGAGCGGGGTCACCGCCCCGTACCCGGTGACGACCACCCGGCGCCGGTACCGGCCGTACCCGGCGTCAACCCGCGCTCCGGTGCCGGTCATTGGGGCACCGCCCCGGCGTCGCGGACGGCCGGGAGGACGTCGTCGGGGGAGACCGGCACCAGGAGCACGGCGGTGCCGCCCCGGGCGCAGAACCGGCGTGCGGTGCGGAGTTCGGCGGTGAGCGCGGCCTTGTCGCGCAGCACCCGGCAGTGGACGTCCGGCCCGTCCACGGCGGGCGGCGGCGAGCCCGGGCGGGTGAAGGCATGGTGTTCGGCGTCGAGGCCGAGGCGGGCGCGCTGGGCGTCCAGCCAGCCGTAGCCGCCGTTGCACAGCACCACGTACAGCACGCCGCCGTGGCTGCGGGCGGTGGCGGCGATGTCCGCGCGGGCCGCGAGGAAGGCGCCGTCCCCGACGAACGCGGTGACCTCGTGGTCCGGGGCGGCCCGCTTGACCCCGATGGCCGCGGCCGCGCCGAAGCCCAGCGGGGTCTGCTCCGAGGGCACCACGGACCCGCCGCCGACCCGGAAGGGGAAGCCGTAGGACCACATGTCCTGCAGCCCGTTCTCCTGGACCAGCACGCGGGGCCCGTCGGCGGTGGCGTCGAGCGCGGCGAGCAGCTCGGCCACGCGGATTCCTGGCAGGGTCGCCGCCCGCGCCAACTCGGCCGCCGCGTCCAGCTCCAGGGCCTTGCGGGCGGCGGCGATGTCGTCCGCCCAGAGGCCGACGGCCTCCGCGCGCCCGACCCCGCCGTCCTGCTCCAGTGCCCGGGTCCAGCCGAGCACGGCATGCCGGGCGTCGCCGAGCACGCGCGGGCCCGGGAACTCCGCCGACAGCCCGGCCGGATCCAGATTGACCTGGACCACCGGGACCGGCGGCCACGGCTCCCCGCCCTCGACGACCGTCTCCTCCAGCCGGCCGGCGAGCGACACCACCAGGTCGCAGGAGGCCCACAACTCCCTTGCGGGGCGCCCGGCGTAGAGGCCCGCCACGCCGCAGAACAGCGGGTGGTGCTCGTCCACGGCGCCCCGGCCGGAGGCGGTGGTGAACAGCGCCGCGCCGAGGCGGTCGGCGAAGCGCTCGACCGCGCCGCCGCCGTTGCGGTGCCGCATCCCGCCGCCCACCAGCAGCACCGGACGCCGGCTCGCGCGCAGTGCCGCCAGGGCCGGGCCCGGCGCCGTCCGGGGGAGCGGCTCGGCGTCGAACAGCGGTTCCGGCAGGCTCGGCCGCGCTCCGGGGACGAGCACCTCGGCCGTGCGGACGTCGTCGGGTACCTCCAGGTACACCGGCCCGGCCGGCGGCCCCACGGCCCGGGTCAGGGCCGTCACCGTCGCGGGGACGACCCGGTCCGGGTGCCCCACCCGGTGCGCCCAGCGGACCAGCGGCGCCGTCACGGCGACCTGGTCGAGTTCCTGGAACCCGCCACTGCCCCGGCGGCGTTCGGGCGTGCCGGCGGCGAGCACCAGCACGGGCGCGCCGGACTCGCGCGCCTCCAGCAGCCCGGTGGCCGCGTGGGTGACGGCCGGGCCCTTGCCCAGCGCGCAGACCGCGAGCCGACCCGACTGCAGCGCGTACCCGGTGGCCATGTACATCGCGTTGCGCTGGTCGCGGCACGGGACGAGGTCCAGGCCGGCGGCGTCGAGGGCGCGCAGCAGCTCCAGGTCGTCGCCGGGCAGTCCGAAGCAGGTGTCCACCCCGTGCGCCACCAGCAGCTCGACGATCGCCGACCAGGCGTCCGGGTGCCGCCGGTCCACCCGGCTCACTCCCCGACCGCCGTGACGGGGGCCGCTGGGGCGGGGACGGCTGGGGCGGGGAAGGCCGTCGGGAGGACCCGCGCCACGGCCTGCGACATCAGCAGCGGCTCGGCGCGCCGTTCGCCGCCGTAGGAGAGGTAGTTGGCGCGCAGCCCGAAGCCGCCGAACGGACGGTTGCCGTCCTCGGCGTCGAGCAGGGTGTGGTTGACGCAGGTGCGGTGACGCCTGGTCAGGACCTCCACCGTCGCCGGATCGTTCCCGTACACCATCGCGCCCAGTGCGCGCTCGCCGAAGTAGGGGCTCGCCAGCCGTTCGCGCAGCAGCCTCGCGCTGGGGTAGGCCACCACGTTGAACACCGGGGCGAACATCTCCTCCAGCGGGAGCTTGTCGTCGAAACCCCAGAGCAGCACGGTCGGTTCGACCTTGCGGGACGGCAGGTCGATGCGCCCGCCGTGCCGGATGCGGCGGGCGTGCCGCACCAGGTAGTCCGAGCAGTCGATCAGCGCCGAGTCGTAGAAGAGCGGGCCGTAGTCGGCGGCCGGGTCGCCGTTCGGACCGAAGCGCAGGGACGCGAGCTCGGCGGACAGCCGGTCGACGAACTCCTCGGTGCGGCCCTTCGGGGCGAACACGACGTCGGGACCGAAGCAGTCCTGGCCCGAATTGTAGAGCCGGATCCGCATGACGTCGTGCACGGCGAGTGCGAGATCGGCGTCGGGCGCGATCACGAAGGGGTTGATGCCGTGGCCGAAGAAGAGGAACAGCTGGTCCTCCGCCAGGCCTTCCCGAATGGTCTCGGCATTGGCGTAGTCACCGGTGAAGACGATCAGGTCGGCCTCCCGCACCGGTCCCGTCACGAACTTGCGCTGGCTGAGCCCGGAAAGGGTGATCGGCAGGCCGTGGACCGGTGCCAGCAGATCGTGCAGGCGCTGCATCTGGCCCCGGATTTCGGAGGACGGCCGGAAGGTTATTCTCTCGCTGTAGAGGGACGCCACCAGCATGTAGAGCGCATAGGAATAGAGCGGGATGTTGGAGGGCGTGAAGACCGCCGCCCGGGGCACGTGGCCGGGCCGGACGCGGCGGACCTCCTGTTCCGCGCCGTCGAGGGCGGCGAGGAAGGAGCGGATCTCGGTGGTGGCGGTGCGGTGGGGCGAGACCTCGGTGAGGATCCGCAGCACCGCGTCCTCGTGGTCGGCCACGTACCGGCGTACCGCGCGCAGAGCGTCGACCCGGTCGGGGAAGGGGATGCGGTAGTTGTCCGGGGTGGTGGGCGGGGCCGTGGTGTCGGCGGTCGTCCGGTGCGACGCGGGCAGCGAGGTCATGGCGATCTTCTCCAGAACGGCCCGGTCGGGCTTTCCCGTGTTGGTGAGCGGCAGCGAGGGAAGCACCACGACCTGGTCGGGCTGCTCGTAGCGGGCCAGCAGCGGACGCAACAGCCCTTTCCAGTGGGCGGGTTGGTGGCCGTCCGGGTCCTCGACCACGAACACCAGGCGGCAGCCCAGGCGGGCGTCGGGCACGGCGACGACCTCCGTCCGCGCCCCGGCCGCCCCGGCCCGCTCGGCGAGGTGGTCGGGGTAGAGCGTGTGCCCCTCCCGGTGCACGGCGTGCTTGCGCCCGATCGGGAAGACCCGGCCGGCGTCGTCGAGCAGCCCGATGTCCCCGGTGCGGTGCACCGCACCCGGGACCGGGACGATCTCGCCGTCCTCGCCGAGCAGACCCGTCATCAGGCCCGCGCTGCGGACCACGAGCTCGCCGAGCCGACCGCAGGGGAGCGGCCTGCCGTGGTCGTCGTGGACCTCGACGACCACCCCCGGCAGCGGGGTGCCGCAGCCGACCGGATCGGCGGGCGGCGCCAGCGCGACGTTCCCCAGCTCCGTCGCCCCGTAGCCGTCGAGCAGGTGCCGGCCCGTACGGGCGTGGAAGCGGGCCGCCAGGCTGCGGCCCAGCGGCGCGCCGCCCACGCACCAGGCCCGTACCGTCCCCAGCGCGCCCACCAGCGCGGGGCGGCGGTCGAGCAGGTTGAGCAGGCTGTAGTAGGTCGACGGGGCCGCGTCCACGACGGTGAGGCCGTGCTCCAGGCCGACCGCGAGCGCGTGGTCCAGACGCGTGCTCGGCCCGTAGACCACCAGCGTGCCCCCGCCCAGCCACCAGCAGAGCACCAGCGAGAGACCGTACTGGTGCGAGTACGGCAGCACGGGCAGGAAGACGTCGTCGGGCCGGTAGCCCATGCGGTCCGCGCTGAGCGCGAGGTTGTCCAGGATCGACCGGCCGGAGCGCACGATGCCCTTGGGGCTGCCCGTCGTGCCCGAGGACCACGAGATCGCGGCATCCCGCCGCCGGGCCCAGCCCGCGGGATCGGGCTCGGCCGCCGGCGCAGTCACCGTCGCCGCACCGCTTCGCGGCGCCGCCGCCTCGACCGCGCCGTCGCCGAGGTCGAGCACCACCCGGGCCAGCTGCCGGATCCGGGCCCGCTGGGCGGGGGTGGCCCGGTGATCGGCCAGCACCACCGAGGCGTCGAGGTGGACGAGCGCGAGCAGCACGACGACCCATTCCGGCGAATTGGCCCCGCTCATCATCACCCGCGAGCCGGGCCGGACATTTCGACGGGCCAGGAGTTCGGTGGCACCGAATACCCGGGCCAGGATTTCCTCGGTCTCCCAGATGCGCCCCTCGGGCGATATCAAACGCCTGGAAATGGGCAACTCGTGCTCCTCGGTACCAGGTGGTTGAAAGCGACTATCGCATACCCGGAGAACGGTGTCGAGGGCCACTCTGAAACCCGTGGCATGTGCGGGGAATCTGAATACCCGAGTGACGAAAGGGATATGTGGAGATTCGATTCTCCAGTGTGGGAATGATTCCAGTCATTTCCCTTTTCTGGATTCTTCGCCACGCGTTCGCCAGGGTTCCGACCCGGGGTCGAGTTCGAGGCCGGTGTCGGGACCGGTGCCGGGTCTGGGGTCAGGGCCGGGCTGTCGGCGGGGACCGTCCACTCGGATGGGCGGCACAGGTTCGGCGGGCAATAGGGCGCGTGTCGGCCGAGGTTGGCGTCGAGAGGGTCGGCGCCGAGCGGGGTGAGGGCGTGCCGCACGGTGCGTCCCCGCCGGGTGGTCGCCACCAGTCCGGCCGCACGCAGCGCCGCCGCGTGCGCCGAGGCCGCCAGGGGCCTGATGCCCAGGCGCCCGGCCATCCGCTCGTAGCGGGCGAGGTCGTTGCGGATGGCGTCGTCGCCGGTGGCGGTGATGTCGTCCAGCTCGTCGTTCAGCCGTTGACAGTGCCCGAGGACGTCCGCGCCGAGGAAGTCCGGCATCCCCTCGCTGCTCGCGTTGACCAGGTCGATGAACGGCGCGGCCTTCGCCGGTGCCTGCGCCCGCACCCGGCGCCACCGTCGTTCCCGGGTGCTCGATGCGCCGACGTAGCGACCCTGCGAGGCCCCGACGGCCCCAGCGGCAGGTGGTCTACCGGAGAACTGCTGAACCGGGTCCGCGCCACGTCCCGCACGCCGAGAACGCGCTCGATCACGTCGTTCACCTCGCGCCCGACCAGCCGTGGGGGACGGGTCTTCCCCACTTCGGCCCCGGTCGCAGCCGGTTCTGCGGACTCCGGTTCGCGCGTGGCGCCCGGGGTAGGGGCGGACGGTGCCGCGGGTGTGGGGGTCGGCGGGTGGCCGGATCGCCGGGGTGCGGCGGCGGGAAAGTGACTTGATCGATCGTCACATTCAGTGAAAGCGTGGACGCGTTCTGTGGTGATCGCGTGGCCGTCGGTAGCCCTACGGCCACCGGACGTGAGGTGGCGGCTTGACGGAGCAGCAGCACTTGGCGAAGGTCTACGGCGACCGGGCCTACGTGCACACGACGACGGTGCGGCACCAGGGGAGCACGGTCGCGTTCGCGATGGACGACCAACGGCGCCTCGTCTACAGCGTCCTGGACCTGTCCCGGCACGACGAGGCGAAGGGCGAGGCCGACGCGGCCTACTGGTCGGAGGACCCGCTGACGCTGCGCTTCCCGGCCGAGGTGGCCCGGGTCGGCTACGCGGTGGCGGGCTCGGTGCGGATGCCGGTGGTCAAGCGCGGAGGCCGGGTGGAGGCGGACGCGGCGGAGCGGCTGGAGGAGCAGGAGCTGGACCGGTTCCTGTCCAGCACCGCCCGGCTCGGCGCCGCCGCCCCCTTCCACGTCGTCTCCGACGGCACCCACGTCTACGTGCTGCGCCAGTCGGTGCGGGCCGACCACCCGGACGCGGTGTTCCGGCTCGCCGACGGCACCGGCTCCTCCGGCGACCCCGCCCGCACGGACTACCTGGCCACGGAGGGCGGGCGCAAGGTCGCGGTGGTCGACGCGACCCTGTTGTGCGACCGCTTCGTGCTGGCCGGCGGCGAGTTGAAGCCGGTGCTGGAGGTCCGCTACCGCCGGAGCCGGCACAAGGGCCGCCCGGACTCCGCCAAGGACAGCCTCGGCACCCAGGACATGGAGGGGCGGCCGTTCGTCGAGCCGACCCAGGAGCTGTCCTTCGTCCGCAACCTCTCCGAGGGCCGCTTCGCCGCCCTGCTGGTACCCACCGCCGTGCACGGCCGGGAGCGCTGGCAGGTCTTCGCCCACAACGACGCCACCGGCCGGATCGACGCCTTCAGCGTCCAACGCAGCCGGGACGGCCTCTTCGACACCCGGGGCACCCAGGCCTGGACCAGCCCCGACCCGCGCCACCGGAACGCCGTCTACGAGAGCGCGCCCGGCACCTGCCCGTTCACCGGCCGTCCGCTGGTCCCCGCCGAGGACGGGGGCGGCCGGGCGGGGACGGCGCTGCGCTTCGACGGCGTCGACGACCTGGCCGAACTGCCGAGCAGCGCCCTCGACCTGGCCGACTCCGACTTCACCGTGGAGTTCTGGGCCCGGCGCACCGCCACCGGCGGCCGTGAGGACTTCCTGATCGGCCACGGCGCCTCCAGCGGCGTCCGGCTGCGCACCTTGCACATCGGCTTCCGCCCGGACGACACCTTCACCTTCGCCTTCTTCCACGACGACCTGGACATCCCGCAGCGCACCACCGACACCGACTGGCACCACTGGGCCTGCGTCTTCACCCGGGACACCCACGAGCAGGTCGTCTACCGCGACGGCGTCGAAGTCGGCCGCCGCACCACGGACATGCCGTACGCCGGCCTCGGCGGCCTCACCCTGGGACGCGGTGCCCGCTCCTTCGGCCGCGGAGAGCTGGACGAGGTGCGGATCTGGCTCCGCCCGCGCGGCGGCGCGGAGATCGCCGCCGACCGCGGCCGCCGGCTGATCGGCAACGAACCCGGGCTGGCCGTCTACTACCGCTTCGACGAGGGCTCCGGCACCACCCTGCACGACCAGACCGACCACGCCCGGCACGCCGCGCTGAGCGGCGGCCCCGCCTGGGTCACCTCGGACGCCCCCGTCGGCGAGGACTCCGGGGTGAGCCGCAGCAGCTTCGCCTTCACCGGGCGCCGGGTGGTCTCCGGCCTGTCCGCGCTGCTGCACCACCAGCAGGAGGCCGCGCCCGCCGGCTACGACCAGGCGTCCAAGCCGGTCAAGCGCCAGGCCAGGGTGCTGCTCGCCTGCACCACCGGCGGGCCCGACCCGGTGACCGGCCGGGCCACCGACGAGGCCTACGTCGCCACCGTGGACCTCGGCGTGGGCCGGGACGGCCGGCTGGCCCAGGTGCCGGAGGAGCTGGCGCTGCCGGTGCTGGCCGCGCCGGAGTCCAGCGGGACGGTCGACGCGGCCGGGGAGGTGGACGCCCAGGTGGCGAAACTGGCCCGGGACGTCGCCGCCACCGAGGCCGAGATCACCCGACTCCAGCTGGAGACCGCCGAGATCCCCGACGTCGAGCGCCAACGCGCCGAGGTGCGCGCCGAGTTGGAGAGCGACTACTCCTACTGGCGCTACCGGCTGCGGTTCAAGCTGCAGAAGGACGGCAAGGACCAGTACCTCGCGGTGCAGGGCGACCGCAAGGACAGCCTCGCCCCGCTGGTGCGCACCGCCGACCGGCAGGCCGCGTCCACGGTCTGGACCTTCGAGCCGACCGGCACCACGATCAACGGCTTCGCCTGCTGCTTCGTCAAGAACGTCAACTCCGGACTCGACATGAACGTCGACAACCGGCGGACCGGCAACGACATCCCCCTGATCCAGTACCGCCGGGAGGCCGACAACGCCGCCACCCACTTCGCGCTCGACGGCTGGAACGGCTACAGCCTGGTGGCCCGGCACAGCCACCAGCTGGTCGCGGCCCGGGACAGCCAGGGCGACCGCATCGTCCAGTACGACTACGCGACGGCGAAAGACTCCGGCGAGGGCGTCCTCATCCTGGAGCGGATCGACAACTCGCTGAAGTCCAACCCCACCACCGACCGGCTCAGCCGGCAGATCTCCGAGCTCACCGAGCGCCTGGAGCTCCTCGGCACCAAGCAGGACCGGCTCGCCCAGCAGCGCCGCGCCCTGACCGCCCAGCAGGCCGCTCTCGCCGCCAAGCAGGAGGAACTGGGCCGACTCACCGGCGGCGTGCGCGGATCCGACGACATCGCCCTGCCGGTGCCGCAGCTGACCGTCGACCGCACCGGCCTGAGCGGCTCCGGCGCGCTGCTGGGCTTCGCCCGCGCCGCCGACCGCCCTTTCCTGCTGGACAGCGCCACCGGCAACGTCGTGCTCTACTTCCGGGGCTCCAACGGCCAGTTCTTCGCCGCCTACTACGACAGCCAGGTGCTGCGCTCCTCCCGGCAGCTGGCCGCCGGCGCGCGGACGGTCTCCTTCACGGCCCGGGACGCGGGCACCGACCTCACCGGGACCGGGATCACCGTCGAGGCCGGGGACGGCCCGACGCAGGTCACCCTCACCATCCGGCACGACGGGCAGACCGAGAAGTGGTCGCACCTGCCCCGCCGGGCCGAGGACTTCGCCGCCGTGGTCAACGGCGCGGCCGAGCAGCCCGTCACGATCGGCTCGGTCCTGCGGATCGACGGCGACGTGGTGCAGTTCACCGAGGGCACCCTCGCCCCGCTGGCCGGCCCCGGCTTCGTGACCGTCGGCGGCCACGGCTTCCGCTTCGAGGGCAGCCACCCCGCCGGGTCGAAGTCGCTGCGCCTCGGCGCGGGTGCGGAGCCGGCCCTGCTGAAGCCCGGGATGAGCGTGCAGCGGGTGCGCTACGACCACCGCTGGTCCGAGTCCTCGCAGCCCGGCAGCACCCTCGCCGAGGGCTCCCGGCTGATCACCGTCGACCCCGGGGGCCTGGCCGAACTGCCCCTGGGCAGTGCGGACGGCCTGGCGCGCGGCCACGGCGGGCGCTGGCGGGCCGACATGCCGGGCCGGGCCTACGCCTTCGACGGCAAGGGCCGCTTCCTGGCCCTGCCCGCCGGGCAGCTGCCCCGGGCGGCGACCCCGGGCGACCTCACCCTGGAGACCTGGGTCAACCCGGAGCGGGTCGAGGGTCCGGTGCGGCTGCTGCACGCCAACGCCGGGGACACCCCGTACGGCCTCGGCCTGCTCGGCACCCAGGCGACCTCCGGGCTGGTCTTCGACGGCACGGACGACGCCGCCGTGGTGCCCGACGCCTTCGGCTTCGGCGACGGCGACTTCACGGTGGAGTTCTGGGCCCAGCGCACCAAGGTCGACAGCCGGCCGCACATGGTGCTCGGGCACAGCGGTGCCGAGGGGCGCGCCAACGAGAGCCTGCACATCGGCTTCCGCAAGAACGGCTTCTTCACCTTCGCCTTCTACGGCGACGACCTGGACACCACCAAGCGGTTCTCCGACACCAAGTGGCACCACTGGGCCTGCGTGTTCCAGCGGGAGACCCGCCAGCAGGTGATCTACCTGGACGGGCAGGAGATCGCCCGGCGCACCGCCGACGCCCCGTACCGAGGGCAGGGCCGGCTCTCGCTGGGCACCGTGCTGTGCTGGCCCACCGAGTTCGCCGCCGTCCGGCTGGACGAGGTCCGGCTCTGGTCCAAGGCACGCGGCGGCGAGGAGCTGCGGGCCGGCCAGGGGCGGCGGCTGAGCGGCAACGAGGCGGGGCTGCTCGGCTACTGGACGTACTCGGCGCCCGAACCCGGTGCGCAGGCCGTCCTGACCGACCGCTCCGGGAACAACCGGCACGCCGAACTGCGCGGCATGCCGAAGCCCGTCCCGGCCCGCTCGCCGATCGCCGACGGCGGCCACCGGGTCGTCGGGTACGTCGGCGACCGCCGCGTGGTCAGCCGGGAGACCTTCCCGCTGCGCGAGTGGAGCCACCTCGCCCTGGCCTACCAGCAGTCCTGGGCGGTCGAGTTGACCGGCGACGCCTATCTCGACGTCCCGGACGACGACGCGCTGGACATCGCCGACGACCTGACGCTGGAGGTGTTCGCCCGCGTCGACCGCCTCGGCGAGACCCAGGGCCTGCTCTCCAAGGGCCGCACCGCCGACGGCGTCGGCGGCAGCGTGCCCTACCGGTTGGCCGTCCTGCCGGACGGGCGGCTGGAGTTCGCCTTCGAGGAGCCCGACGGCCGGGCCGTGCGCTTCACCTCCACCGAGGGCGTGAAGGCCGGGCAGTTCCACCGCATCGCCGTGGTCCGCAAGGGCGGCCGCTCGATGCAGGAGCAGAAGGGCACCAGGCAGATCACCGCGACCGGCGCTGACGGCAAGCCGGTCACCCAGAGCGTCGAGCTGGTCGAGTCGCTGGCCGTGCGCGAGTGGCAGGACATCCGCTTCCACCTGGACGGCCGGGAGATCGGTGCCGGCCGCTACGAGGGGGCCGGGCCGCGCGGCAACGACGCGCCGCTGGAGCTCGGCCGGGCCCGCGAGGGCGTCACCGTCCAGCAGCTGGCCGGGGTGCTCGCCGAGGTCCGGATCTGGGGCGCCGCCCGGGACGCCGCCCGGCTCGGCAGCGCCGTCACCGCCCGGGACCGCGGCCTGGTCGCGCACTGGCGCTTCGAGGAGAACGCGGGCAGCACGGCCGCCGACGCCACCGGCTCGCACCCGGCGCGGCTGCGCGGCGCCCGCTGGGTCCGCAACCCCGACCCGCGCGGCAGCGTCTTCCGGCTGTACCGCAACGGCGTCGCCGTGGCCTGCGACCCGGCCGGCACGCCGGGCCTGCCCGACACCGCCGCCTTCGCCGAGAACGGTGACGCCCAGCTGACCCTGGGCGCGGTGCTCAAGCGGGGCAAGCCCGTCGAGGCCTTCGAAGGCGTGCTGGAGGAGGTGCGGATCTGGCGCACCGCCCGCACCCACGAACAGCTGCTGGACAACCTGTTCACCCGGCTCAAGGGTGAGAAGGAGGACCTGGTCGCCTACTGGCCGTTCGACCGGGACTCCACCGAGGCGGGCACCGCCCAGGTCCGCGACGAGGGCCTGCGCGGCAACCACCTGGAGTTCGGCCCGGAGGCCACCCGCCCGCGCACCGTGCTCTCCACCGCCCCGGTCTCCAACGACGCCGCCCAGGTCCGCTCCGCCCTGGCCGGCCTGCGCAACGCGTTCCACCAGAGCGTCTCGGCCGCCCCGGCGGTCGCCGAGTACGCCGACATGCAGTACGGCTCGCGCGGTGAGGCCTTCGGCGTCCTCAAGCGCGCCTACAGCTACCTCCAGGACGGCCGCTGGCACCTGGTCACCGGCTACAAGGTCGGCGAGCTGGTCAGCGAGTGGGTCAGCCAGGTCCAGTTCGACCCCCAGCTGATCGGCTACGTCGAGGGCGCCCCGCCGATCCCCTCGGAGAACCTCACCGCGGGCCTGACCGACCCGGGCAGCGACACCTTCGAGGGCGCCTCCACGGTCAAGCTCACCGAGGCCGAACAGGTCGTCCGCTCGCTGTCCTCCGCCAAGGAGCGCAGCGTGGACGCCGCCTTCGGCTTCGCGCTCTCCCGTGAGGTGGACGTCGACGTCTGGATGATCACCGCGCCGCTGGGATTCGGCATCGCCAAGTCCATCGCCAAGGGCGGGGTCTCGGCGAGCGTGCGGGGCAACCTGGAGTTCTCCAACAGCTGGGCCGAGGACACCTCCGTCTCCCAGGGCGAGAACACCGCCCGGACCACCAAGGTCTCGCTCACCGGCCACTGGGAGGACCCGGGCCGACTGCTCAACCCCACCGCCGGGCGCAGGTACGTGCCGGCCAACACCGGCTTCGCCGTCGTGCAGTCGCAGACCGCCGACGTCTTCGCGCTGCGCCTGGCGCACAGCTGCGCGCTGGTCGCCTACCGCATCCAGCCCAACCCCGACATCCCCAAGGACTGGAACGTCGTCCCGTTCCCGATCAACCCCCGCTACACCAAGCAGGGCACCCTGGACGGCACCGTCGGCTTCGACGAACGCGGCAAGGTCGCCGACCCCGACTACCGGGGCGGCCGGGAACGGGGCGAGTACAGCTACTTCAAGCCCCGCGAGGCGTACGCGCTCAAGCGCCGCATCCAGCGCGACCAGCAGCGCCTGCACAGCTACTACGACAGCGTCTCCACCGAGACCCACGCCCCCGACCCGCTCGCCCAGAAGGCCGGCCGGGTGCTCGGCGGCGCGATCGGCGCGGACGCCGCCCCGGCCCGCGGCCGGGAGAGCGCCGACAGCGCCACCGGACAGGGCTTCTCCCGCCGGGACCTGGTCAACACCTACGTCTGGACGGCCGCCGGCGGCTTCTTCGCCGAGACCACCGAGACCACCGACGTGGTCAGTGAGACCACGGCCGGCTCGTACTCGCTCTCCGGCTCGGTCGGCACCTCGATCGGCACCTCCTTCCAGATCGCGGGCATCGGCATCGGCGCCCAGCTCGACGCCTCCGTCGGCGGCGGGATGACCGCCACCCGGGCCCGCGGCAAGGAGGCCACCCGCTCCTTCGGACTGGAGGTGGAGGTCGCCCCCAGCAGCAACCTCCAGAGCTACGACACCGACCGCAACCCGGTCTTCGACCGGGACGGGAACCCCGTCAAGGTGCCCGGCAAGGTGGACGCCTACCGCTTCCTCAGCTTCTACCTCGGCGAGGACAGCGAGCACTTCGACAGCTTCTTCCACAAGGTCGTCGACCCGGTCTGGCTGGAGAACGGCAACGACCCCAACGCGGCGGCGCTGCGCCAGGCCCGCCAGGCGGACCGCAAGCCGCCGTGCTGGCGGGTGCTGCACCGGGTCACTTTCGTCAGCAGGGTCCTGCCCGACATCCCGCCGGCCGACGCGCCCCCGCTGGAGAAGGCGATGCGGCAGCTGGACGTGGAGAGCAACTACGAACTCGTCCGCCGCCTCGACCCCTACGTGAAGTCCGCCGCCACCGGCCTGCCCGAACTGGCCGAGGCCACCCGGGCGACGCTGGCCCGGGAGTTGCCGGAGCTGCTTCCGCACGCCGCCGACGTGATCGGCTTCCTCGCCCAGTACTACGGCGTGGACGCCTGAGCCCGGTCGGTCCCCCGGGACGGGACCGTCCCGTCCCGGGGGAC
>NZ_JBHZCN010000048.1:0-69654 GCF_042755465.1 Kitasatospora sp. NPDC059160
CCCGCCCCGCGCCCGGCCGCGCCGGGGCGCGGGGCCGCGCGCGGGGGCGGGGGGGGGGGGGACTCGCCCGCCGCCGCGCTCCCCGCCCCCCCCGACGGGGGGCCGGCCAGCGGGCCGGACGGGGGACCGGAGGGCGGGCCGTAGGGCGGCTCGCTCGGCGGGCCGGACGGGGGCGGTTGGGAACTCATCGAGGCTCCGTTTCGCAGGTGGCCGACAGGAACGGTCGGCACGGGAAGCTCCTGCCACTGGGTTCCATTTCTCCCCCGGTGCCCCGTTCGCCGCAACAGCAGGTGGCCCCGCCGTCGCCGAGCGTGCCCCGCGGCGGTCGGTCACCCTGGGAACGGACCAGGCCCGTTCGAGCAGAGGGAGGCGGCATGCAGCAGCCCACCACCGGGGCCGCCGGCCCGCCCGGAGCCGTCCGCGGCTGGCTGGACGCGCTCGCCGTGGTGCTGGCCGGACTCGTCGCGATGGCGGCGGTGGCCGCGCTGGGCCTCTGGCTGGCCGGGGCGAGCGACCTCCCGGAGGGCGGCTTCCCGCCGGTGCTCGCCGCGACGCTGGCGCTGGCCGTCGGCGGCTCGGTCCAACTCGACGGCGGCGCGGGCAGTTTCGCGGCGGTGGACGCCGGGGTCAGCGCGATGCCGCTGAGCGTCTCGCTGGTCGGCGCGGTGGTGATCGCCGAGGTGTTCCTGCGTCAACTGCGCTTCCGCGCGGTCGCGGGAGGCGGTGAACTGCTGGGCCGGATCGCCCGGACGGTGGTGCTCTGGCTGATCGCCCTGGTGGTGATCACCGTCACCGCCAAGCACACCTTCGTGATCCAGCTCGGCGGCAGCCTGGTGGAGACCATCGGCGGCGCGCTCGGGCTCACCCCGGAGGTCGGCTTCCACGCGGACGGCGCCACCACCATCGGCGTCGGGCTGGCCTGGCTGCTGCTGGTGTTCGCCGCGGTCTTCGCGGTCTCCCGCCGGGCGCCGCTGCCGCGCGGCCTGTTGCGCTACCAACTCGCCGTCCGCCCGGCCGCGTTCGCGCTCTGGACGGTCCTGCTCGGGTACGTCGCGATCGGCGCGGTGGCCGGGGTCGTCACCGCGCTCGTGCACGGCAACGCCCGCTCGACCATGGCGGTGCTGCTGCTGGCCCTGCCCGACCTGGTCTGGCTGGCCTTCGGCCTCGGCCTCGGGGCCGTCTGGCACGGCCGGCTGGTCGGCGCGCTCGGCCTGCCCGTGCCCCAACCGCTCAGCGCGGTGCTGCGCGCCCCCGGTGGGGGGTCGGCGACCATCGACCTCGGCACCCTGGCCGAGCACGACGCGCGCAGCTGGTGGCTGCTGCCGGTGGCCGCCGTGCTGCTGACCGCCGCCGCCTTCCTCGCCGCCCGCCGCTCACCGCGCCGCGTCCGGCTCTGGCAGCACTCCGTCCGCTTCGCGCTGGCCACCGCCGTCACCGTGCTGCTGGTGGGCCTGTGGACCCGGATGGACGCCGACTACGGGCTGTCCGTGCTGGGTGTCGGCCTCGGCCAGGGCGGACTGGGGGACCTGCTCGGCGCGGTGCTCGGCGGGGACAACCCGGTGTCGGCGCTGGGCAGCGGCAGCCTGACGCTGCGCCCGGAGCTGTGGACGGAGGTGCCGCTGGCGGCCGGTTGGGGACTGCTGACCGGACTGCTCGGGGCGCTGTTGGCGGCCCGGGTGCGGCACCCCGGGGAGGTCACCGGGGAGCTCGCCGGGGAGGGCGCGGAGAGTACCGGAGCGGGCACCGGCGGCTGAACCCGGAGCGGGCACCCGTACCCGCCCCGGGCTCAGAGCAGTTCGGCGAGCAGGACGGCCGCCGCCGGGACGGCCTGGGCGAGCGCGCCGCGCCACAGCTTCGGCTCCGAGACGAACAGGGTGGTCCCGCCGGCCACCAGGAAGGCCGCGATGTAGAGGATCACCGGCCGCCCCGCCCCGGAGTGCCCGGTGTGCAGCAGGACCAGCCCGGCGACCAGCCCGAGGGCCAGGAACAGGTTGTAGAAACCGACGTTGAACCGCCACAGCCGGACCTCCGGGGCGTCCGCCGTGCTGCCGGTGAGCAGGTAGCGCACCCTCGGGTGCCCGTACAGGTAGCTCTCCAGCGGCCACACCACGAGGTGGATCGCGGCGGCGAGCATGGCGAAGACCTGGCTCACGGCGTTCATGGTCGACGGCTCTCCAGAGCTTCCTGGGACGGGCCCTGACGGTCCCGGTACGGCGGGTGGACGACCGGGCCGGCCCAGGCGGGCGGGTCCGGCACCGGGGTGGGGCCGGAGGCGCGGGCGACCGCGGGGACGACCCGGGTGGGCGGGCCGTCCGCCGTCCAGGGCGCGGGCCCGGTGGACGCGCGCAGCTCGGCGACGAACTGCAGGCAGCTGTCGTACCGCTCCCCGGGCGTCTTGGCGAGCGAGCGGGCCACCACGGCGTCGACCGCCTCGGGGAGGTCGGGGCGGTGCCGGCGCAGTTCGGGCGGCGGGTCGTTGAGGTGGGCCCAGAGCAGTGCGAGGTCGCTCTCCCGGCGGAACGGCGGGGTGCCCGCGAGCATCTCGAAGACCACGCAGCCGAGCGCGTACTGGTCGCAGCGCCCGTCCAGCGGCCGGCCGGAGATCTGCTCGGGCGCGGCGTAGTCGAGGGTGCCGACGATCTGGCCGACGCTGGTCAGCCCGCTGAGCGAGAGGGACTTCTTGGTGAGGCCGAAGTCCGCCAGGTAGAGGTGCTCGGGGTGCTCGCTGTCGGTGCCGGCGGCGACCAGGACGTTGCCGGGCTTGACGTCCCGGTGCACCAGGTCGTGGTCGTGCGCGGCGTCCAGGGCGGAGGCGATCTGCAGGGCCAGCCGGGTGGCGCGCTCGATCGGGAGCGGGGCGTCCCGGTTGATCAGCGCGCGCAGGTCGCCGCCCTCGACGTAGCGCATCGCCAGGTAGAGGATGCCGTCGTGCTCCCCGGCCTCGAACACCGGGACGATGTGCGGGTGGTCGATGCCGGCGGCGGCCTCGGACTCGTGCATGAAGCGCTGCCGGAACACCTCGTTGCGGGCCAGCTCGGGGGCCAGCAGCTTGACCGCGACGGTCCGGCCGAGCCGCAGGTCCTTGGCCCGGTAGACCACGGCCATCCCGCCGCGCCCGATCTCCTGCTCCAGCCGGTAGCCCGCCACCCTCCGCCCGACCAGGCCGGCGGGCAGCCCGACGGTCGAGGGCGAGGACGGGTCGGAGGCCGGGGGTGGCTCGGCCGGGGTCACGGCTCACCCGTCCGGGTGGGCGCGTACGGGCCCTGCGTCTGCGGGTCGGGCACCGGTGCCGCTCCCGGCGCGCCCGCGGACCCGACGGCTGCCTGCCGGTCGGTGGCCGGTGGCCGGTCGATGGCCGCGTACGTCTGCAACTGGAGCCCGTCGCAGTAGCACCAGCGGTCGTGCACCGGGTCGAACACCCAGAGCGCCTCGCCGTCCGCGACCAGGCCGATCCGCAGGCCGCGGGTCCGCTCCCGGAAGGACTCCAGGTCCAGGGCGCCCGTGGCGAGGTCCTCCAGCAGGGCGCTGTGCCGGGCGAGTGCGGCCCCGGCCTCGGCGAGGGCGGGCCGGGGGTCGGCGGTGCGGGCGGGCGGTCCGTCCGCGGCGGGGGGCGGCTGGGGGAGCACGACCAGCAGCCGGGCGTCCACCCAGGCGGTCCAGCCGTTGGAGCAGAGCACCTGGGCCCAGTCGCCCTGCCGGGCGATCAGCCGGACCGGGAGCAGCGGGTCGATCCGGGCGGAGGGCCGTGCCGGGTCCGGCGCCGTCCAGGTCGCCAGGCCGTCCGGCGGGGCGACGTGGGTGGGGCGGAACGCGAACTCGTCCATGGGCGGGTACATTCCCTCCGCCGCGCCGACCGGTGCCGGGGGGCAGGGGTCGCGAGCGGCATTCGCACCGCAGTTCGTCTCCCACTCTACCGGCGGGGCCGGGGGCGGCTACTTGCGCATGACGCTCGGCTCGTGCCGCCGCAGCAGGGCGAGCACCGCCAGCCCGTACGCCGCCGCGAGGGCGGCCAGCGCGCCCATGGAGACCAGCCAGCCGGTGCGCTCGGGGCGGAACATCGGGTCCGCGGTGATCGGGCTCGGTACGGTGAGCCGGTTCAGGTCGACGGTGCGGGCCATCGCCGACAGGCCCCACCGGGACGGCACCAGCCAGGCGAACTGCTCCAGGCCGGGCACGCCGTGCAGCCGGAGCATCAGGCCGCTGAACACGACCTGGACGATCGCGAGGAGCACCAGTAGCGGCATGGTGGTCTCCTCCTTGGCGACCAGCGCGGACACCACCAGGCCGAGCATCATCGAGGTGAACGCCAGCAGCGCGACCGCGATGATCAGCTCCGGCAGCTGGGGCATCAGCACACCGGTGGTCACCGGCGGCGGGGCGTTCGGGCGGGGCTGCGCGGTGAGCGCGACCCCGGCCAGGCCGGCCACCGTCAGCACCGCGGCCTGCGCCACGGTGACCGCGCCGAGCACCACCACCTTCGACACCAGGTACGCCGACCGGGACAGGCCGACCACCCGCTCCCGCCGGTAGATCGCGCGCTCCTTGACCACCTCGCGCACCGCGTTGGCCGAGCCGGTGAGCACCCCGCCGAGACAGAGCGTGAGCAGGCAGTTGATGGCGTTCTCGTCGGTGAGGCGGCTGCCGGCCATCGCCCGGCACATCAGGCCGATGACGAACGGCAGCACGATCATCACGGTCAGGAACAGCCGGTCGGCGGCGAGCACCGCGGCGTAGCGGCGCACCAGCGTGCCCAGCTGGGAGAACCAGCCCTGCGGCTTCTCCCGGCCGACGGGCCGCGCGGCCGCCCCAGCCGCCCTGGCCGCCCCGGCCGACTCCGGCGGGCGGGCCGGGGGCACCGGGTGCGCCGCCTCGGCCGCCACGTACCGCTGGTACTGCGGCGAGGCGCGGAAGCGCTGCCGGCAGAGCCCCTCGGCGTCGTTCTCGAAGGCCTCGAAGGCCTCCGGCCACTCCGCCTCGCCGAAGTACGCCAGCGCCTCGGTCGGCGGCCCGTAGTAGGCGGTCCGCCCGCCGGGGGCGAGCACCAGCAGGCGGTCGCACACGTTGAGGCTCAGCACGCTGTGCGTCACCACGACCACCGTGCGGCCGTCGTCGGCCAGCCCGCGCAGCAACTGCATCACCGAGCGCTCCATGCCCGGGTCCAGGCCGGAGGTCGGCTCGTCCAGGAAGAGCAGCGAGGGCTTGGTGAGCAGCTCCAGCGCGATGCTGACCCGCTTGCGCTGGCCGCCGGAGAGGCTGGCGATCACCTGCTGCTCCCGCGCCTCCAGGCCCAGTTCGCCGATCACCTCGGAGACCCTGCCCTCCCGCTCCTCCTTCGCGGTGTCCCCGGGGAAGCGCAGTTCGGCGGCGTACGACAGGGCGCGGCGGACGGTCAGCTGGGTGTGCAGGATGTCGTCCTGGGGGACGAGGCCGATCCGGCGGCGCAGCTCCGCGTAGTCGCGGTAGAGGTCGCGCCCGTCGTACAGCACGGTGCCCTCGTCGGCGGGGCGCAGCCCGGTGAGGGCGTTGAGCAGGGTGGACTTGCCGGCGCCGCTCGGGCCGGCCACCGCGAGCAGGGCCTTCTCGGCGAGCGGGAAGCCGACGTCGTCCAGCAGCACCCGGTGGTCCGGGCCGACCCGGACGACCAGGTGCTGGACGTCCAGCGAGACCTCGCCGGTGTCGGTGTACTCGACCAGCCGGCCGTCGGCCAGGCAGAGCGAGGAGTGGCCGATGCCCACCAGGTCGGCCGGGCCGACCGGGGCGCGGCGGACCGGGCGGCCGTTGAGGTAGGTGCCGTTGTGGCTGTCCAGGTCGACGATCTCGTGCCCGCCGTCGGGCAGTTCGCGCAGCTCGGCGTGGTGCCGGGAGACCACCAGGTCGTCCAGGACCAGGTCGTTGTCGGGGGCGCGGCCGATCCGCAGGGCGCGGCCGGGCAGTTCCAGCACGGCGCTCGGGCTGCGGAAGGTGCCGGAGCTGCGCGGGGCGAGCAGCACCGTGCGCTCGCCGGGGGCGGGGCCGGGCAGGCCGGCGAAGGTCGCGGACGGGCCGGTGGCCGGGTCGCCGAAGCGCAGCCGGGTGCCCGGGCCGACGTCCTCGTGGTCGATCCGGTGGCCCTGGTCGTAGGTGCCGTTGGTGCTGCCGACGTCCTCCAGCAGCCAGTGGCCGTCGGTGGCGCGCAGCACCGCGTGGTGCCAGGAGACCCGGGGGTCGTCCAGCACGATCTCGCTGGTCGGGTCCCGGCCCAGGTGGTAGGCCCGGGTGGGGTCGATCAGCCGGGATTCGCGGTCGGTGACCAGGACGAGGGGCGGCGCGGTGGGTGCGCCGGGGCGCTGTCCCATGCTCGGCATTCTATCGTCGGCGGGCCCGAACGGCCTTTCCGGATCCTGACATTGGACTGGACCACTGCCTCGGCGCAGCACTATCGTTCGGCGTGCCCGCAGGCCGGACCACCGGCCGGACCACCGGATGGGAACCCATGACGATCTGGCCGCATCCGCGCAGCTCCCGGACCGTCCGCGCCGGCCGGGCCGACGGCCGGGTGCTGCGCCTGGGCCTGATGGACACCATGCTCGCCGACCTCGCCGTCTCCGTCGTGCTCTGCTTCGACCGGCCGCTGGACGAGGACCGGCTCGCCGCAGGCCTCGCCCTCGCCCTGGAGCGGGTGCCGGTGTTCGCCGGACGGCTGCGCACCGAGGACGGCGCGCTCCGGGCGGTCTGCGACGACTCCGGGGTGCCGCTCGCGGTCTACACCGTGGACGGCACCCTCGCCGAGGCGATGGGCCGGGTGGTGGCGGCCGGCTCCGAACTGGTCGACCCGGTGGACGCCGTCGCCGCGCGCACCGGCGGTGCCCCGCTGTTCACCGTGCGGATCACCCGGACCGCCGACGGCGGGACGGTGCTCGGCTGCTCCTGGCACCACGCGATCGGGGACCTGCACAGCTTCGTGCTGCTGCTGCGGATCTGGTCCGCGGCGGTCGAGGGCGAGCCGCTGCCGGAGGCCGAACTCGTCGACGACCAGGACGCGTTGCTGGCCGCCGTACTGCCGGCCGAGGACTGCGGACGCCCCGGCTTCCGGCTGCCGGAACCGGCGGAGGCGGAGCAGCTGGCCCGCGAGGTCGCGGCCGGACCGCGCGCCAACCGGACCGTCCAGATCGCCTTCACCGAGGCCGAGGTCGACCGGATGCGCGAGGAGTTCGGGGCGGCCGCCGGGCGCCGGCTCTCCGCCGGGGACGCGCTCTGCGCCCATGTGCTCGCCACCCTGCGGGAGTTGGACGGTGACCAGGCCGAGCGGATGCTCACCGTGCCGGTCAACGCCCGCCGCTGGCTGGGCCTTTCGCCCGCCCTGGTGGGCAACCTGCTGAGCGAGGTGCACGTGCCGCACCGGCCGAAGGACGGCCCGGCGGTGCTGGCGGCCGCGCTGCGGACGGCGGTCGAGGAGTTCCCGACCGCCCACCTCAACCTGCGCTCCAACCTGGACTTCCTGGCGGGGCTGGGCCGTTCACGGATGGGGGAGTGCGTGCCGCTGGGCTTCGACCCGCAGCAGCGCCGGTTCAGCTTCTCCAACTGGAGCCGCTTCGGCACCTATCGGGTGAGCTTCCAGGGCCGCTCCCCGGTGTTCGTCAGTCCGGCCGCGAACTACCCGCTCCCCTGGGTGAGTTGGACCATCGAGGGGTACCGCGGCGAGGGGTGGCTCAGCACCGTGGTGCTGCCCGCCCGGCTCGCCGCCCGGGTCCGCGGGGCGGACGGCCGGGCGGCGCTGCACCGGTTCCGGCTGGCGGGCGACGAGCCGCCCGCCTCGGCGGCGGTGCTGCCGAAGGTGCTGTGAGCCCCTCCGGTGCGGCCCGGAAGGCCTGCTCGATCGCCCGGCAGCGCCAGGAGGTCCGCCACCGGGCGGGGGTCGGCACCCGCCCGGCGCATGCCCTCGACCCGCCGTCACGGTGGTGGCCGGGGGAGCCGTGACGGCGGGTCGGGGGTGTCGTGGCCGTGGGGCCGCGGGTGTCGGGGGCGGCGGTCAGCGGGCCTTCACGACGGACCGCAGTGCGTGCCGCAGCTGCTCGCGGCCGGGCTGGACGGCCCGGTCGAGGGCGGGGGCGAAGGGCAGCACCGCGCCGTCCGGGCGGGTGATCCGGCGCGGCGGGGCGATCAGCCGCATCTCCTCGGCGGCGGTGGCGAGCACCTCGGCGCCGAAGCCGCAGCTGCGGTTGGAGTCGTCCACGACGACCAGCCGGCCGGTGCGCTCCAGCGACTCGGCGAGCGCCGGCCAGTCGAAGGGGTGGACGGTGCGCGGGTCGAGCACCTCGACCGAGAGCTCCGGTGCCAGCTCCTCGGCGACGGCCAGGGCGTCGTGCACCAGGTGCCCGAGGGCGACCAGGGTGACGTCCGTGCCGGGGCGGTGGATCCGGGCCCGGCCGAGCGGCACCGGGGCGAGTTCCCAGGTCACCGTCTCGCGCACCGCCAGGGCGGCCGCCGGGGCGAACACCACCACCGGGTCCGGGTCGCGGATCGCCGAGCGCAGCAGCCCGTAGGCGTCGGTCGGGGTGGCGGGCACCACGGTCTTCACCCCGGCGTGCGCGAACAGGCTGTACGGGTGGTCGGAGTGCTGCCCGGCCCAGCCGTCCCGGGAGCCCGAGCCGGGCACCAGGCAGGTCAGCGGGACGGCCGCCTGGCCGCCGGTCATCAGCGAGAACTTGTGGGCCTGGTTGACGAGTTGCTCGAAGACCAGGAAGAGCAGCGAGGGGATCTGGAACTCCAGCACCGGCCGCCGCCCGGCCAGGGCGGCGCCCATCGCCATCGCGGTGAAGGCCTGTTCGGAGAGCGGGGTGTCCACGATCCGCTCCGGGCCGAAGCGGTCCAGCAGGCCCAGGGTGGGGCCGGCCAGGCCGGCGCCGATGTCCTCGCCGAACACGCAGACCGCCGGGTCCTCGGCGAGTTCGTCGGCCAGGGCCCGGTTGAGCGCCTTGGTGTACGAGAGCCTGGTCACGCCGACACCCCCGCCCGGGGCCGAAGGCCGTCGGCGTACAGGTGGTCCAGCGCGCCGGCCGGGTCCGGGTGGGCCGAGGCCAGGGCGAACTCCTCGGCGGCGGCGAGTTGTTCGGCCACCGAGCGGTCCAGTTCGGCGACCGCGGCCCGGTCCAGCGGGGCGGCGGCCCGGGCCAGCGGGTCGCGCTCGCGCCAGGCCGCGACCTCCTCGGGGGTGCGGTAGCGCAGTTTCATCCGGCGTTCCATGGTGTGGTGGCCTTCGTAGCGGTAGGTGCGGCACTCCAGGAAGCCGGGGCCGCCGCCCGCGCGGGCCCGCTCGACCGCGCGCAGGGCGGCGGCCCGGACGGCCTCGGTGTCCATGCCGTCCACCTGCTCGGCGGGGATGCCGAAGGCGGCGGCCCGGCCGGTGGCGGTGCCCGCGACGGCGGTCGCGGCGGGCAGGGTGGTGGCGTAGCCGTTGTTCTCGCAGACGAAGAGCACCGGCAGCCGCCACATCGCCGCGAGGTTGAGCGACTCCAGCAGCACGCCCTGGTTGAGCGCGCCGTCGCCGAAGAAGGACACCGCGACCGGGCTGCCCTCGGTCCCGCTCTCGGCGTGCGTGGCGTGCGTGGCGTGCGTGGCGTGCGTGCTGTGCTTGGCGGCCCAGGCGGCGCCCACCGCGATCGGCGCCCCGGCGCCGACGATGCCGTTGGCGCCGAGGATGCCCAGCGAGAGGTCGGCGGCGTGCATCGAGCCGCCCCGGCCGCCGTTCAACCCGTCGACCCGGCCCGCGAGTTCGGCGAGCAGCCGGTCCGGGGCGGCGCCCCGGGCGAGCACGTGGCCGTGGCCGCGGTGGGTGCTGGTCAGCCGGTCGGCCGGGCCGAGCGCCGAGCAGACGCCGACCGCGACGGCCTCCTGCCCGATGTACGGGTGGATGCCGCCGGGGATCGCGCCGGACTTCACCAGGCCGAGCGCCAGCTCCTCGAAGCCGCGGATCAGCCGCAGCATCCGGTAGCGCTCGGCCGGGGCGGCCAGCGGGGCGATCGCGGCCGCGGGCGGTGCCGTCACAGCGTTCCCCGCCAGACCGTCGGGCAGAACGCCGGGTCGGCGTAGTCCGGTCGGCCGTCGGCGGTGCGGCGCACCAGCACGTCGTGGTTGTACACCACCGGGCCGCCGTCCGGCCCTTCGTGCCGCCGGTACTCGTTGGCGCCGTCCTGGAGGTGCAGCGAGACGGCCCGGCGGGGGAAGGAGGCCAGGTTGGGGCCGCTGCCGTGGTAGGTGCGGCAGTGGTGGAAGGACATGTGGCCGCGCGGGATCAGCATCGGGACCTTCCGCACCCGCTGCCCGTTGAACGCGGCGTTGGCGTCCAGGATGGCGTCCAGCTCGGAGTTGTCGCGGTCGGCGAAGTGCCGGGTGGAGTCCTCGCCGGAGGGCATCTCCCGCCAGCGGTGGCTGCCGTCGACCATGGTGATGGTGCCGTTCTCCTCCCGGCAGTCGTGGAACGGGATGAAGGCGGTGAGCATGGACTGGGAGGTCGAGGTCTGCCAGTAGTGCTTGTCGAAGTGCCAGGGCACGTGGTTGCTGGGCTCCCCGGGCACCGGGGGCTTGTAGATCAGGGTGGCCTGGAAGATCCGGATCTCCTCGGCCCCGGCGAGCAGTGCGGCGACCGCGCCGACCAGCGGCTTGCGCAGGATCGCGCCGATCGCGTCGCTCTCGTGGTGGACGTAGTCGTTGTGCCGCTGGACCGGCCCGTGCGAGGGCTCCCAGGCGGCCAACCGGGGCGGGCGGACGGGCAGTTCACGGTCCCGGTGGCCCGCGTAGTACAGCTCGGTGGCGGCCTGGAGGGTGTCCAGCTCCTCGTCGGTGAACAGCCGGCGGGAGAGGTACCAGCCGTGCTCGCGGTAGTGCGCCACCTCCTCGGGGGTGGGCAGCAGGGCGTGCTCGGCGTCGGTGAGGCGGAACTCGGTGGCGGTGGTCATCGGTGGTGCTTCCCTTCTGGGGGCGGTCAGCGGGCGGCGGCGGAGGTCTGTCGCTCGACCGCCTCGTAGAGCGCCTTGATGTTCGCGGTGCCGAACGTGCCCGCGCCCTGGCGCTCGATCAGTTCCAGGAAGGAGGTGCGCCGCGGGTGGGTCGAGCGGGCGAAGATCTGGAACAGCTGGCCGCCGTGGTCCTGGTCCACCAGGACGTGCAGGTCGCGCAGGGTCTCCACCGGGATGGCCGTCCCGCCGAGCCGCTCGGTGAGCGCGTCGAAGTAGGCGCCCGGGGTGGTCAGGAACTCCACGCCGCGGGAGCGGGCGGTGCGCACGGCGGTGGCGATGTCGTGGGTGCTGAACGCCAGGTGCTGCACCCCGGCGCCGCCGTGGGCGGACAGGAACTCGTCGATCTGGCCCGGGCGGCGGGCGGTGTCGGGCTCGATCAGGGTGAAGGTGACCAGGCCGGAGGAGCTCTGCACCACGGTGGAGTCCATGGCCTGCTCGCCGACCTCGATGTACTCCTCGAAGATCGCGTGGAAGCCGAGCGCGGCCTCGCAGAACCGTACGGCGTCGGCGAGTTCGCCGCCGGGCAGGCAGATCGCGACGTGGTCGAGGGCCTCCAGCAGCCCGGGGCCGGTGCTCCCGGTCGCCCCGTCGGCCCGGTCCGCCCCGGCCGCGTGCATCGAGGTGAACCGCAGGGCGGTGTCGCCGAATCCGGCGATCAGGCAGGCCTCCCGGTCCAGCACCCGGGCGCCGTGCCGTTCGGCCCGCTCCAGGGCGGCCCGCGGGTCGGTGCAGCCGAGGGCGAGCGCGGCGACGCCGTCGCCGTGCCGGGCGACGTAGGCGGACACCGGGTGGCCGGGGTCGGCGGCGGCGGTCAGGCGCAGCCGGATCGAGCCCTGGGCGAGGTCGATGGTGCGGGTGCCGTCCGCCGAGGTGGTCGGGGGTGCGGCGGTGAAGTCGTAGTCGGCGTGCAGTTCGGCGGCGGTCTTGTCGGCGTCCGCGCAGTGGAACTCGACGCGGGCGATGGTCTGGATGGACAACGGGATCTCCCCCCCGGAGGGATGGTGGTTCGAGGAGCGGCGCGCTGCCGGGCGGCGCTGCCCGGCGAGGACCCGCGGGAGCTAGCGCGTGGCGTCGACGGGGCGGACGGAGGCCGGGCCGAGGATCAGGCTGAGGTTGTGGCCGCCGAAGGCGAAGGCGTTGCTCAGCGCGGCGCGCACCGGGGTGGACCGGGCGGCGCCCCGGACGTGGTCCAGGTCGCAGGCCGGGTCCGGGTCGACCAGGTTGAGCGTCGGCGGCAGCGTCCCCCTCGCCACCGCCAGGGCCGTCACGGCCGCCTCCAACGCGCCTGCGGCGCCCAGGAGATGGCCGGTGGAGCCCTTGGTGGAGCTGACCGCCGGCCGGTGCGCGCCGAAGACGGCGTGCAGGGCGGCGGTCTCCGCCACGTCACCGAGCTTGGTGCCGGTGCCGTGGGCGTTCACGTAGTCGATGTCCTCCGGGGCCAGGCCCGCGTTGGCGAGCGCGGCGCGCATCGCGTCGGCGGCGCCGGCGCCGTCCGGGCGGGGCATGGTCGGGTGGTGGGCGTCGGTGGAGGCGCCCCAGCCGAGCACGTCCGCGTAGCCGGTGGCGCCGCGCGCGGCGGCGTGGCTCGCGCTCTCCAGGACGAGGACGGCGCTGCCCTCGCCCAGCACGAAGCCGTTGCGGCGGCTGTCGAAGGGCCGGCTGGACTGTTCCGGATCCTCCCAGCCCTGCGCCAGGGCACGGGCGTTGGTGAAGGCGGCGGCGATGGTCGGGTGCAGCGAGGACTCGGTGCCGCCGCACACCACCACGTCGGCGTCGCCCGCGCGGATCAGCCGCAGCCCCTCCGCGATCGCCTGGGCGCCGGCCGCGCAGGCCGTCACCACGGCCGAACTGTAGCCCCGGATGCCGTACTTGATGGCGATCCGGGCGGCGGCCATGTTGGAGAGCATGCCGGGCAGCAGGTACGGGCTGACGCCGGGGCGGCCGCGCTCCAGCCGGCGGTGCGACTGCTGCTCGAAGGTCTCCAGGCCGCCGCCCCCGGTGGCCAGCACCACGGCGGTGCGGTGCGGGTCGGCGTCACGGCCGACCACCAGGGCGGCGTCGGCGAGCGCGTCGTCGGCCGCGGCCAGGGCGAGCAGCACGAAGCGGTCCACGCAGCGGGTCTCGGTGGGCGGCAGCACCTCGCGGCCGTCCACGGCGGGGGCGATCCCGGCGGCGGGCAGCCAGCCGTGCGCGGGGTGGTCCTCGGGGACGGCCCGCAGGCCGGAGCGGCCGGCGGCCAGCGCCTCGAACACCTCGGCGGGCCCCCGGCCGAGCGGGGAGACCAGGCCGATGCCGGTGATGACGGCGGCTTCGCGGTCGGTCATCGGGCGCTCACCGCCGCCAGGTGGCGCTCACGCAGCAGGACCTTGCGGACCTTGCCGGTCGGGCCGAGCGGGATGTCGTCCCCGGTGACCACCAGGACCTGGCGGACGGTCGCGGCGGTGGCCTCGTCCAGGGCGGCGACGACGGCCTCGGCGCGGTCGGCCTCGGCGGCGGCGCCCCGGTCGGCGTCCTCGCCGAGGAGCAGCAGCACGTCGGTGACCACCTGCTCGCCGTCCCGGACGGCGACCACCGTGCAGTCCAGCACCTCCGGGCGGGCGGCCAGCACCCGCTCCTCCGACATCGCGGTGAACAGCCGCTTGCCGTCGGCGAGTTCGAGCGAGTCCACGGCCCGGTCGACGTGGTAGTAGTAGCCCTCCTCGTCCCGGTACATCAGGTCCCCGGTGAGGAAGCGGCCGCGCAGCCGGGTGCGGAAGGTGGTGGCCGAGTCGTTCCAGTAGCCGAGGGCCAGGGTCGGTGAGGCGGTGGCGAGTTCGCCGACCTCGCCGGGGCCGAGCGGTTCGCCGTCCGGGCCGACCACCTCGCAGTCGACGAAGGCGTGCGGGCGGCCGACGCAGCGGCCGTAGCGGTCGGTGCCGGGGCCGTGGGTGATGAAGAAGTGCGAGTGGCCCATCTCGGTGGAGCCGAGGCCGTCCACGAACAGCGAGCCGGGCTGCCGGGTGCGGCCCTGCCGGGTGACGGTCTCCCGGCTGCCGGTGGCGATCAGTCGGCGGATGTGCACCTCGTGGGCGCAGTCTCCGGTGTTCCACCAGAGTGCGACGGAGGCCAGGTCCCGTGCGGCCAGGTCGTGGTGGGCGAGGTCGGCCCAGGTGGCGGCGAAGCCGATCACCCCGGTGGGGTGCCACTGCTCGATCGCGTCCAGCACGCCGGCGCCGGACTGGCCGGACAGGCAGGCCAGTTCGGTGTGCGAGCTGAGCGCGAGGTTGAGCGCGATCAGGGTCGCGGCGTGCGGGGCGGGCAGGGCGCTGAGCATCCGGTCCTGGCCCTGCGGGCGGGGCAGCCGCAGCCGGTGGCGGATCGCCGCGTACAGGCCGGCGTGGGAGTGCACGACGGCCTTCGGCATGCCGGTGGTGCCGGAGGAGTGGGTGATCGCCACCGGGTCACCGGACCAGTGCCGGTAGGGCTCCGGGGCGGCGTCCGGGTCGCCCGCGCCGAGGGTGGAGATCTCCGGCAGCAGCGGTGCGCCCGGGTCGTACTCGGCCAGGGCGGCCAGGTGGGCCGGGTCGGCGAGCACCCCGACGGCGCCGAGCCGGGCGATGTAGCGGGCGGCGCGCTCGGCGTCCAGGTTGGGGTTGAGCAGCGCGGGGACGGCGCCGAGCCGGGCCAGGGCGAGGAAGGCGAGCACGTGCTCGGCGGCGTCGCTCGCGTGCACCACGACCGGGTCGCGCCGGGTGATGCCGAGGCCGTGCAGGGCGGCGGCGCGGGCCCGGACGGCGCGGTCGAGCTCGCGCAGGGTGAGCGGCTGCCAGGCGGGGTGGCCGTCCACCGGGGTGTCGAAGGTGAGCAGCGGCTCGTCGAGCCCCTGGCCGAGGGCGATCCGGGCGGTCAGCACGTTGCCGGCGCCCACGTCGGGGTCGTCCGCGAGCTGGGTGCGGAGACTGCGGATGGTCACGGGGGTGGATCCCTCCCTCGGGGCCGGGGCGGCCCGGGCGGCTGATCGGGTGTCGGGGTGCGGCCGGCGCGGACGGCGGCCGGGCGGGGGTGGGGCGTCGGCCGTGGCGGGGCGTCGGCGGTGCGAGGGCGGGCCGGGCGGGTCGCTGGTGTGCCGGGTACGGCTGCGTCAGGCGGCGGGCCTCATCGATGGCTACGGGCGCCGCCGGCCCGCGGGTTCAGTCGGCGGGCCCGGCGAGCAGCACGGCCAAGGCGTGGTCACCGTCGGGGCCCTGCTCGGCGGCGATCACCAGGACGTGGTCGGCGTCCCCGTCGGCCAGCAGCAGCGCGGCCAGCTCGTAGGCGTCCGCGGGGACGGTGCCGGGTACGGCCTCGACCGGGCTGATCGCCACGACGGGGCCGGTCAGGCCCCAGCGGGCGGCGATGTGCCCGAGGACGGCGTTGGGGTTGGACTGGAAGAACAGCAGCGGGGCCGGGCGGTGTCCGGGCTCCGCGCTCCGGTCGATGGCGCGCGCGGTGGCGAGGTCGCCGCCGGCGCTGGCGAGCAGCAGGGCGGTGCGCCCGGGGGCGGGCGGCGGGCCGTGGTGGGCCCGCAGGCAGTGGTCGGCGGTGTCGGCGATCAGCGGGGCCAGGCCGGCGGGGGTGAAGCCGGGCAGCGGTGGCGGGGGCCCGGGGAGGTCCGGGCCGGGGCGGCGGGCCTCGGCGAGGACGCGCGGGGCGGCGGCAGGGGTGGTCATGGTGTGTGGGTGTCCGGGTCAGGCGGCGGCCAGCAGCAGGGCGGTGTTGGCCCCGCCGAAGGCCGAGTTGAGGGTGAGCGCGTAGTCGGGGCGGGTGGTGTGCGGGCCGTCCAGCACGAGGTCCAGCCGGACGTCGGGGTCGGGGCCCAGCCAGCCGGCGTTGACCGGGGTCATTCCGCTCTCCAACGCTCCGACGGTGACGGCGAGTTCGAGCAGGGCGGAGGCCTCCAGCGCGTGGCCGTGCACCGATTTGCTGGAGCTGACCGGCAGTCGGTCGGTGTGCGGGCCGAACACCGTGTGCAGGGCGGTGGCCTCGGCCCGGTCGGCGAGCTCGGAGCCGGTGCCGTTGGCGTTGACGTAGCCGACCTGGTCCGGGGTGATGCCCGCGCGGCCCAGTGCGGCCTCGATCGCCCGGGCGACCCCGGTGCCGTCCGGCTCCGGTCGGCAGACGTGGTGGG
Source organism: Kitasatospora sp. NPDC059160 (assembly GCF_042755465.1). Classification (NCBI taxonomy): domain Bacteria; kingdom Bacillati; phylum Actinomycetota; class Actinomycetes; order Kitasatosporales; family Streptomycetaceae; genus Kitasatospora; species Kitasatospora sp. NPDC059160. The sequence continues at coordinate 16,141 of NZ_JBHZCN010000048.1, forward strand.
CGTCCCCGGTCCGGCCCCAGCCGGCCAGCCGGGCGAGTGCGGGAGCCGAGCGCCGTTCGGCGGCCGGGGCGGACTCGACCAGGACGGCGACGGCCGCGTCGCCGAGCAGGGTGCCGGTGCGGCCGGCGCTGAACGGGCGCAGTTCGCCGTCCCGGGCCAGGGCGCGTCCGGCGTCGAAGACGGCGAACACCCCGGGCTCGACCAGGTGGCCGGCCGCGACCAGGACCCGTTCGTGCCGACCGGCGGCGACCAGGGCGGCGGCGTCGGCGACCGCGGTGGCGGCCGCCACGCAGGCGCCGGTGTACACCCGGGTGACGCCCGGCGCGCCCCAGTGCGCCCGGACCCCGGCGGCCACCGCGTCGGCGGTGGCGCGGGTGCGCCCGTCGCTGTGCAGGGCGAGCAGGACGGGCATCGCGGCGCCCTCGGCGGCGGTCAGCCCGGCCTGCCGGCCGGCCTGTCCGATCGCCTCCAGCACGGCCCTGGCCAGCGGGAAGGTGCTGGCCAGCGGTACCGTCCCGGGCAGCAGAGCGGCCCGGGTGGTGCGCCGGCCGGTCACGTCGAAGCGGGTCACCTCGGTGAACGCGGCCTTGCCGTGGGCGGCGGCCTCGGTCAGCGCGGTGAGCCCGCGTCCGGCGGCGCTGAGCACCCCGACGCCGGTGACGACCGGGCGGGCGGCGACCGCCACGGGCCCGGGCGCGGCGGGCCGGGGCGGCGGGCCGGGTGTGCCGGTGCCGGTGTCAGTGTCGGTGCCGGTCACGGCCGCGCTCCGGCGCGGGCGGCCAGCACCGTCGAGCGCAGCAGCTCGGTGGCGTCGTCGACCGTCCGCACGGCGCCGAAGTGCTCGTCGTCCAGGTCCAGCTGGATTCCGTAGCGCTGCTCGAACTCGGCGATCAGCCAGGTCAGTTCGAGCGAGCCGAGTTCCTCGGGCACGGTGTCGGCGGCGCGCTGCCCGAACGCCGCCAGCATCGTCAGGACCTCGGCCCGGTCGGGGAGCGCCCCGGGGGCGGAGTCCGCGGGGCGGGCGGAGTCGGTCACGCCGCGCTGCCGGTGGCGGCGGGGAGGGCGTCGATCCGCTTGACCACGTCGGCGGTGAACTCGTCCAGGGTCATCATCGCGGTGGTCTCCATCTCGTCCAGGTCGAACTTGATCCCGAACTCGTCCTCGACCTGCACCGAGAGTTCGGCCAGGGCGAGCGATTCGAGGTCCAGTCCGGCCGGGCCGAGGTCGGTGTCCCCGGTGACCTCGGAGACGTCGTACTGCATCTCGGTGAGGGCGGCCAGAACGAACGCGCGGATGCGGTCCTGCATGAGTGGGCTCCTTGTCGGGGTTGTCCGGAGGGTGTCCGGCGGGTGGTGCGTCCGGTCAGCGCACGGCGGCCGCGGCGGTGTCGCGCAGGGCGGCCGGGTCGCGCAGCAGCTTTCCGGTGGCGGTGCGGGGGAGGGCGGGCAGCAGGACGAGGCGGCGCGGCCGCTTGTAGGCGGCGAGCCGGCGGGCCAGCCCGTCCTGGACGAGGGCGGGTTCGGCCCCGGCCTCGACGGACAGGTACGCCTCGATCGCCCCGTCGTCGAAGACGACGACCGCCTCGCGGACCTCGGGCAGCGCGGCGAGGGTCTGCTCGACCTCGGTGAGGTCGACCTTCAACCCGCCGATCGAGACCTGGGAGTCGAGCCGGCCGTGCACGGTGACCAGGCCGGTCGCCTCGTCCAGGGCGGCGGCGTCGCGGGTGTGCAGCCAGCCGTCCGACCAGCGGCCCGGGTCGTCCAGCCCCGGGTACGGGGAGGTGGCGGCGCCGAGCTGCAGCTCGCCGGCGACGAGCCGCATCCGCATGCCGTGAACGGGGCGCTTGGCGGGGTGCAGCGTTCCGTCGAGGTCGGTGGCGATGACCCCGGTCTCGGTCATGCCGTACATGGTGCCGAGCGGTACGCCGTACCGTTCGGTGAACAGCGCGGGCAGGCCGGGGCGGACCAGTTCGCCCGCGACGACCATCCGGCGCAGCTGCGGCAGCGCCGGGGGAGTGACCGTCCCCGCCAGCAGCTCGGCGTGGAAGGGCACTCCGACGACGGTGGTCGGCCGCTGGTCGGCGGCGACCGCGGCGAGGATGCCGGCCGCCGTCATCCGCTCCGGGACGGTGAGCACGGCCCGGGCGTGCAGGGCGTTGAGCAGCCCGCCGACCAGCCCGAGCACGTGCACCACCGAGGACAGCAGGACGACCCGCTCGCCCTCGCCGGGGAACTCCACCAGCTTGCGGTAGCAGTCGAGTTCGCGCAGCAGGTCGGTGGCGGTGCGGGCGATGACCTTGGCCGGGCCGGTGGACCCGGAGCTGAGCTGGATCAGGGCGTGCCCGGTGCGGGCCGGGAGCCCGTCCGGCAGCGGGACGGCGACCGGCTCGACCTCGGAGAAGCCGCGCAGCGCCGCGGCGGGCCGGTGGGCGGAGCCTACCAGCACCTGCGGAGCCAGCCGGGCCACCGCCGCGTCCACTTCGTGGTCGGTCAACCGGTGGTCGAGCAGTGCGACTTGGGCGCCGAGCCGCCAGCAGGCCAGCAGTACGGCGACGAAGGCCACCGAGGGCGGCAGCCGCAGCGCGGCGGTGCCGCCCGGGCCGAGCCCGGCGGCGGTCAGTCGGTCGCACTGGTCCTCGACCAGGGCGCGCAGGGCGTCCCGGTCGAGGAGTGCGCCGAAGTGCAGGCACTCCTCGCCGCCCGGCCCGGCCAGCAGCGACCGTTCGACCCAGTCCTGCGGGGCGTCGGCGTGCGGCGGGGCGGAAAGCGGAAGGGAAAAGCGGGAAAAGCCGGTCAACGCGGCTCCACAACAGGTGAGGGGATTTGACATGGACGCAATGGGCGTCGTTCTCAACCAATACGGTCAATTCCGTTGCCAGACCTTGGCACAGACGTTTGGTCAAATCAAGGTCTATACCAATGTGCTCGTTGCTCCTACGCTGCCGAACCGGGACCGGCCCGCGCGTGGCCGTCCGGGAAACGAGGATGCCCGTGGGAGCACTCACGCTGGCCGGGATCGAGCACGCCGCACGCGACCGACTCCCCCCGGAAATCTGGGACTTCATCGAAGGCGGCAGCGGTGCGGAACGCACTCTGACGGCGAACCGGGAGGTGTTCGGGCACTATGCACTGCGCCCGCGCACCCTGGTCGACGTCTCGGCCTGCGACCCCGCGCTGACCCTGCTCGGCGCCCCGCTGCGGATCCCGCTGGGCATCGCCCCGATGGCCTACCACCGGCTGGTCGACCCGGAGGGCGAGACCGCCACCGCGCGCGCCGCCGGGGCGGCCGGCGCCCTGCTGGTCGCCGGGATGTTCGCCAGCCGCACCCTGGAGGAGATCGCCGGGGCCGCCACCGGCCCGCTCTGGCTCCAGCTCTACTGGCTGCGCCGCCGCGACGCCCTGGCCGCCCTGGTCGAACGCGCCGAGGCGGCCGGCTTCCGGGCCCTGGTGCTGACCGTGGACGCGCCCAGGATCGGCCGTCGGCTGCGCGACCTGCGCAACGGCTTCGCCGTCCCGCCCACCGTCCGCGCGGTCAACCTGGACGAGACCCTGATGTCCGCCAGTCACCGCGCCACCGACGGCGGTTCCGGCATCGCCGAGCACGCCCGCGAGCAGTTCGACCCCACCCTGAGCTGGTCCGACCTGGCCTGGCTGCGCGAGCGCACCCGGCTGCCGCTGGTCCTCAAGGGCGTGCTGACCGCCGAGGACGCCCGGCTGGCCGTCGAGCACGGCGTGGACGCCCTCCTGGTGTCCAACCACGGCGGCCGCCAGCTCGACGGCGCGCTGCCCGCCCTGGCCGCCCTCCCCGAGGTGGTCGACGCGGTGCCCGCCGAGCTCCCGGTACTCCTGGACGGCGGCGTGCGCACCGGCACCGACATCGCCGTCGCCCTCGCCCTCGGCGCCCGGGCCGTGCTGATCGGCCGCCCCGCCCTGTGGGGCCTCGCCGTCGACGGCGAGGCCGGGGTGCACCGGGTACTCCGCCTGCTGCACGAGGAACTCGACCACACCCTGGCCCTTTTGGGCCGCCCCCGGCTCGCCGACCTGGGCCGCGACGCCCTCGCGCGCTGGCCCCGCCCGGTCGGCTGAACCGCGCCGTACCCGCAGCCCGTTCCTCCAGAAGGAGAACCGATGACCGAACCGACGAGCAGGACCGACGACCGCTTCCCCGGCTGGGACTGGGACGACCCGGACGGGCTGGAGACCCGCCTGGACGCCTTCAGCGCCCAGGTCGCCACCTGCAAGACCCTCGAAGCCCGCCCCGGCGCCCTGCCGCACGACCACCACGACTTCCGCGAACTCGGTCTCACCGGCATCGAGTTCGCCGCCTTCCGGACCGCCCACCCGGAAGGCCTCGGCACCGACCTGGCCACCCTGCGCGGCGCCGCGGCCGACGGCGGGCCCGGCCCCGCCACCGAGCCCGGCACCCTCTACCGGGTCGACGGCGACCGCTGGTTCACCCAGCTGGACGTCTCCCGCCCGCTGCCCTTCGCCGACGCCAGCGTCGACTGGGTCTACGCCGAGCACCTGATCGAGCACGTCACCCTGCCGGTCGCGGTCGGCTGGCTGCGCGAGGCCCGCCGGATCCTGCGCCCCGGCGGCGTCCTGCGCCTCACCACCCCCGACCTCGCCCGCTACCTGGTCGGCTACGCCACCGGCGACGGCTTCCTCGGCAAGCACCGCCGCCGGCTCGGCACCCTGGGCTTCGGCCCGCCGATGCCCGCCCGGCCGGCCTTCCTGGTCAACCAGATCTTCCGGTACTACGGCCACCAGTGGATCTACGACCTGGACGAACTGCGGCACGTGCTGACCCTGGCCGGGTTCACCCCCGACCAGATCCGGCACTGCGCCTACCGCCAGGGCCTCCGTTCGGACGTCGCCGACCTCGACACGGCCTTCCGCACCGACGAGACCGTCTACGTCGAGGCCGACCGCTGAACCGGGGCCGAACCCCTGGCCGACCACAGCCCGCCGCAACCCCGCCGCAACCCCGCCGAACCCCCGCCGAGCCGCCGTCCGGCCCCGGCCGGGCCACCGAACGGACCGCCACCCATGCCCCTGCACCCCCAGGCCGAGGCCTACCGCGCCCACCGCGCGCGCAGCGGCGCACCGCCGCTCTACACCCTCACCCTCGCCGAGGCCCGCGCCGCCGACCTCGCCGACATCCGCGCCGCGTCCGGTACCCCCGAGCCGGTCGCCGCCGTCGAGGAGCACCGCATCCCCGGCCCCGGCGGCGAACTCGCCCTGCGGCTCTACCGGCCCGAGCCGCCCGGCCGCCCGCTGCCCGCCCTGCTCTACCTGTTCGGCGGCGGCTGGACGCTCGGCTCGGTCGACACCAGCGACGCGATCTGCCGCCGCCTCACCAACGCCGTCGGCTGCGTCACCGCCTCCGTCGGCTACCGCTCGGCCCCCGAGCACCCCTTCCCCGCCGCCCTGCACGACTGCCGCGCCGCCCTGGAGCAACTGGTCGCCGGGGCCGCGGACTTCGGCATCGACCCGGACCGCCTCGCGGTCGGCGGCGACAGCGCCGGCGGCAACCTCGCCGCCGCCCTGACCCTGCTGCTGCGCGCCGAGGGCGGCCCGACGCTGCGCCACCAGCTGCTGGTCTACCCCAACACCGACCACGCCGCCGACACCCCCTCGCTGCGCGAGCACGACGACCCGCTGCTGTTCAACCGCCGCTCGGCCGCCTGGTACTGGGGCCACTACCTGGCCGACCCGGCCGACGGCGCCTCCTCGTACGCCTCCCCGCTGCGCGCCGCCGACCTGTCCGGCCTGCCGCCCGCGACCGTCCTCACCGCCGAGTACGACCCGCTGCGCGACGAGGGCGAGCGGTACGCCGAGGCGCTCCGCGCGGCCGGGGTCCCGGTGGACCTGCGCCGCTACCAGGGCATGCCGCACGGCTTCTTCGCCATGACCGGCACCCTGGACGCCGCCGCCGAGGCCCAGGCCCACGCGGCCGCCCGCCTCCGGGAGGCCCTGCGGTGACCGACCACGACCCGACCGGCGTCGACCGGATCGCCGACGACAGGATCGCCGACGACCCGACCGACCTGGCCCTCGCCGACCTGCACGGCTCGCTCGCCGACCCGCTGCTGGACGCGATGACCTTCCTCAACGAAGTCACCACCCGCTACCCCGGCGCCGTCTCCTTCGCCCCGGGCCGCCCCTACGAGGGCTTCTTCGAACCCGAGGACGTCCCCGCCTACCTGGACGGCTACCTCGACCACCTGGCCGACCGCGGCCTCGACCGCGACGCCGTGCGCACCGCGCTGTTCCAGTACGGCCCCACCAAGGGCATCATCGCCGACCTGGTCGCCCGCACCCTCGCCAACGACGAGGGCCTCACCGTCGACCCCGCGGCCGTGGTGCTCACCGTCGGCGCCCAGGAGGGCATGCTGCTGGCCCTGCGCGCCCTGTGCGCCGGCCCGCAGGACGTGCTGCTGGTCAGCTCGCCCTGCTACGTCGGCGTGACCGGGGCGGCCCGGCTGCTCGACCTGACCACCCGGCCGGTCCCCGAGGGCCCCGACGGCGGCCCCGACCCGGCGGCCGTCCGCGCCGCCGCCCGGGAGGTGCGGGCCGAGGGCCGCCGCCCGCGCGCCCTGTACGTCGTCCCGGACTTCGCCAACCCCTCGGGCACCAGCATGCCGGTCGCCGCCCGCACCCGGCTGCTGGACGCCGCCGCCGAGGAGGGCCTGCTGGTCGTCGAGGACAACCCGTACGGCTTCTTCGCCCGCACCCCGGGCCCGCGGCCCACCCTCAAGGCGCTGGACCGCCGCCGCCAGGTCGTCTACCTGGGTTCCTTCGCCAAGACCTGCTTCCCCGGGGCGCGGGTCGGCTACGTGGTCGCGGACCAGCGGGTGGCCGGCCCGGGCGGGCGCCGCAGTCTGCTGGCCGACGAACTGGCCAAGGTGAAGAGCATGACGACGGTCAACACCCCCGCGCTCAGCCAGGCCGTCATCGGCGGCATGCTGCTGGCCCACGACTGCAGCCTGCGGGCCGCCAACGCCCGTGCCACGGCCCACTACGCGGCCGGGATGGACACCCTGCTGCGGGAGCTGGACCGGCACTTCCCGGCCTCCGAGCGGCGCCGGCTGGGGGTGGACTGGAACCGGCCCGAGGGCGGCTTCTTCGCCGTGCTGACGGTGCCGTTCCGGGCCGACGACGCGGCCATGGAGCGCTGCGCCCGGGAGTTCGGGGTGCTCTGGACGCCGATGGCGCCGTTCTACCCGGCGGGCGGCGGCGAGCACCGGCTCCGGCTCTCGATCAGCTCGCTGACGCAGGCCCAGATCATCGACGGTGTCGCCAAGTTGGCGGAGTTCATCCGCTCCTGAGCGGGGCGGAGACAGCAGCGGGGCCCGGCTCGCGGGTGCGAGCCGGGCCCCTTCCGTACCTCCGGTCGGCGTACCCGCGTCAGCGCACCCGGGTGGAGAACAGCCGGGCCGACCAGTACACCGCCAGGACGGTCATCAGCACGACCACCAGCAGGCCCTGCCAGACCGCGGGGTCCCCGGCGTGCCCCGAGAACAGCGCGCGCATGCCCTCCACCGCCCAGTAGAAGGGGTTCCACCGGGCGAGCTGCTGTTGCCACTGCGGCGCCAGGGTGAGCGGCAGCAGCACCCCGGAGAGCAGCGCGATCGGCTGGGCGATGGTGTTCACCACCGGCGACATGGCGGCGTCGGTGGGCACCATCAGCGCGATCCCGTAGGAGATCGCGGAGGTCATCAGGGCCAGCAGGGCCAGCAGGACGTAGGCGAGCAGCAGGTTCAGCGGGCTGACCCGCAGGCCGAACGGCAGCGCGATCAGGGTGATCAGCACGGCCTGCACCAGCAGCGCCACCATCTCGCGCAGGGCCCGGCCGAGCAGCAGCGCCAGTCGGCTGACCGGGGTGACCCGGGAGCGCTCGATGATCCCGGCCCGCAGTTCGCCCAGCAGGCTGAAACCGGTGAACAGCCCGCCGAAGATGCACAGCACGGCCAACAGGCCCGGTACGTAGACCTGGTAGGTGTCGGCGTAGCTGCCGGAGCCGTCCGGGGTGAGCACCTTCTTCAACAGCGGGGCGAACAGCACCAGGTAGAACAGCGGCTGGATGATGCCGACGGCGATCCAGATCGGGGTGCGGATCATGAGCAGCAGCTGGCGCTGGAGGATCAGCCAGGTGTCGCGGGCGAGCTTCACGGTCTCCCCAGGGGGTCGGGCAGGCAGGGCGGTGGGGCTGGATCAGGACTGCTGCAGCGAGCGGCCGGTGCGGGCCAGGAACACGTCGTCCAGGCTGGGCCGTTGGAGCTGCACGGTGCCGGGGGTGACGCCTGCCGCCTCCAGGGCGCGCAGCAGCCGCGGGATGGCGGCCGCGCCGTCCTCCAGGTAGAGCCGCAGCCCCTCGTCGCCGTTGGCCTCCAGCCGGTGCAGGTACGGCTGCGGGCGGAGCACCGCCGCGGCGCGTTCGGCGACGTCCTCGCCCGGGAGGAGCCCGAGCAGCACGACGTCGCCGGAGATCTCCCGCTTGAGCGCCTCGGGCGTGCCCTCGACCACCACCTGGCCGTGGTCGACGATGGCGACGCGGTCGCAGAGCGCGTCGGCCTCGTCCAGGTAGTGGGTGGTGACGACCACGGTCATGCCCTCGGTGCGCAGCCGGCGGATCTCCTCCCAGACGTACGCCCGGCTGGCCGGGTCCAGCCCGACCGTGGGCTCGTCCAGGAACAGCACCTGCGGCTGGTGGATGACCCCGAGGGCGATGTCCACCCGGCGGCGCTGGCCGCCGGAGTAGGTGGCGCACGGCCGGTCGCCGAAGTCGCCCAGGTCGAAGGCCTTGAGGGCGTCCTCGGCGGCCTGTACGGCCCGGGCCTTGCCCGCGCCGTACAGCCGGGACTGGAGCACCAGTTCCTCGCGGGCGCTGACGGTGTCGGTGGTGCCGCCGCCCTGGGCGACGTAGCCGATCCGGCGGCGGACCCCGGCGGGGTCGGTGAACAGGTCGGCCCCGGCGATGGTGGCCCGTCCGCCGTCGGGGCGGATCAGGGTGGCCAGCATGCGCAGGGTGGTGGTCTTCCCGGCGCCGTTGGGGCCGAGGAAGCCGTAGATCTCGCCGGCGGCGACGGACAGGTCGATGCCGCGCACGGCGTCGACGGTGGAGTCCTCGCCGCTTCGGCGGGAGGTCTTCTTGCGGTAGGACTTGCGCAGTCCCGCGGTCTCGATCAACCGGAACTCCCGTACGGGGATGGGCTGCCACGGCACCCGGGAAAGGGCGGGCTCGGCGCCTGGGAAAGGCGGTGTTGCTGCGACACCCTAGAGGCGGACCAGGCCCGGAGACAATGGCCTAGACCAATGGACGTGTGATCACCTGTTCTGCTAAGGGGCGGTCACGGGGCGGTCGCCGGGGGCTGAGGCCGAGGGCCCAGCGCCTCCAGCCGGTCCGCGGCCGCCGTCGCGCCGCCGCCCGCCAGCAGGTCCCGGCCGACCTGAACCGCGCGGTCCCGGTGCTCCGTGGAGTCGAGTACGGCGGTGAGCGCCGCCGCCAGCCGCTCGGGCGTGACCCGGGCGAACGGCACCCGCAGGCCCGCCCCGGCCGCCGCCACCTGCGCGGCGACGAAGGGCTGGTCGTGCCGGATCGGCGCGGTCACCAGCGGCACCCCGTGCGCCAGCGCCTCGCCCACGGTGTTCATCCCGCCGTGGCAGAGCACCGCGTCCAGCTCGCCGCGTGCCAGCAGCTCCAGCACCGGCGCCCGGTCCACCGCCACCGCGTGCGGGGGGAGTTCGGACGGCGGGGGCAGCAGCTCGCGCGGCGCCGCGAACACCGGCTGCACCTGCGGGCCGCACAGCTCCAGCGCCCGGACGGCCCGGGCGAGGAAGTCGGCGCCCAGCTCTCCGGCCAGCGTGCCCATGGTGACCAGCACCCGCCGCCGCCCGGGCAGCAGCCGCTGCCAGGGGAAGTCCGGATCGTGCGGGCGCGGCGCGAGCACCGGCCCGACCTGCGCGTGGTGCGGCGGCGCGGCGCTCCCGGTCAGCGCCGGCCCGGTGGTGGCCAGCACCAGGGCGGGGGAGAAGCGCGGGTCCAGGTACTCCTCGGCGGGCAGCCCGGCCCGCTCCCACAGGCCGCGCAGCAGCCCGGTCATCCAGGCCTCGACCTGCGGCAACGCCCGGTAGGGGTGGCCCAGTTCCATCGCCCCGGGCGCGAAGGACGCCCAGGGCAGGCCGTGCCGGTGCGCGACCAGCGCGCCCGCCGGGGTGTGCTGGTCGACCAGCAGCACGTCCGGCCGGTACTCCCGCACGAGGGTGTCCAGCGGCTTCGCGGTGAACCGGGCGTACGGGACGATGAAGCCCTCCCAGAGCGAGCGCAGCGCCGCCAGGCCGTGCCCGCCCTGGGCCCGGAAGGCCCGGGTGCCGGTGCCGAGCACCCGCGCGTCCGGGCCGAGCAGCGGGCGCAGCACCGACTCCGTGCCGGTCCAGGCGACTTCGTGACCGCGTGCGGTCAGTTCGGCGGCGATGCCCGCGGCCGGGTTGACGTGTCCGGTGAGCGGCGGCATCACCAGCAGGAACCGGGTCATCGGCGGTCCTCCTCGGGGAGCAGGGCCTGGAGGTCGGCGACGGTCAGCGCCTCCAGGGCGGCCAGGTCCAGTCCGGCCCGCAGGGCGGCCAGGTCGGCGGCGGGGCCGAAGCGTGCGGGCAGCCGGACGGCCAGCTCGGCGAGTTCGCACTCGTCCAGCAGCAGGTCGCCGTCCAGGCGGGCGTCCGGGGCCAGCCGGTCCGCCCAGGCGGGCGGCGCGCCGGCCACCTCGGCCAGCAGGGCGGCCAACACCCGGTTCAACGGCTGCGCGGGGAGGGCTGGTTCACGGTCTGACATGGGAGGTTCTCCCGTCCGGTCGACGGTACGGAGTGGCGTGCGGGGTGACGTGCGCAAGGGCGGTGCGGAGTGGGGTGGCGCGGCGGCCCCGGTGGAGCGGCCCGCGCGTGGCGCGGGGAGCCGGGGAGGGCGGCTCCGAGGGCGCCCGAGGAGGCGGTCGCGCAGGAGAAGCGCCCGAGATCACTTGTGCGACCAGGCGGGCGTCGGAATACTAGCCCGGGTGACCGCACTGGAGGCAGTGGCCGTTCACCTCCCCCCACACGCCGTGCCCATCGAGGCGGTGGGCGAGCGCATCGGCCTGACCCCACGTCAACTCCGTCTCTTCCGCCGCTTCCACGGCCTGGACCAGCTGCGGCTGGATCCGGGCGGGACGCTGCCCGACCTGCTCGACGCAACCCTCGACGACCTGCCGGAGCTGCGCGGACGCGAACAGCACGTCCGCTTCGTGATCCACGCCCGCAGCATGCCGGTGGCCGTGCCCTACCCGCTCAACCCCCTGCACGAGGTGCTCGCCGGCCGTGGGCTGGCGCACGCGAGCGCCTTCACGGTGACCCACCACGCCTGCGCGGTGGGCCTGTTGGCCATCGACCTGGCGGGCCGACTGCTGGCCGGCGATCCCGACCCGCAGGCCCTCGCCCTGGTGCTGGCGGGGGAGAAGACCTTCACCAAGGACGCCCAGGTGGTGCCGGAGACCGGGATCTTCGCCGAGGGCGCGGCCGCCTGCCTGGTCAGCGCGGACGGGCCGCAGCACCGGGTGCGCTCCTTCGCGGTGCGCCAGCGCCCGGAGTTCGACGGCCGGCTGGCCGAGGACGCGGAGCTGCTCGCCCGCTACCAGCGGGAGTACCCGAACGTCATGGTGGAGGCGATCGAGGCCGCCCTCCAGCAGGCCGGTCTGGACCTCTCCGACCTGGCCGCGGTGCTTCCGCACAACGTCAACCAGGCGTCGTGGCGGATGATAGCGCGGCGGATCGGCTATCCGCTCGACCAGGTGGTGCTGGACAACGTGCTGTCGGTCGGGCACAGTTTCGCTGCGGACAGCCTCATCAATCTTCACACCGCCACCACGCGGGGGCTGATCCGCCGCGGCGACCACTACCTGATCGCCGCCGCCGGTATCGGGGCCACCTTCTCCGCGATGGTGATGCAGTACTGACGCTCCGTCAGTCGACCGCTCGAACCACCGGGCGCGTTCCCCACGTTGTCAATCCAGAGCACACTTCCCACGCACGACGGGACGGGACACCCATGTCAGAATCACTGGTCCAGACCACTGACCCCGAGCTGCGCGAGCGGATCCTGCACGGCATCGGCGAACTCCTGCCACGCGTGCTCAAGCGCGAGCTGCCCGAGATCCCCGCGGACGCCTGCCTGTTCGACGACCTCGGCCTCACCTCGGCCGGCACCATCGAGCTCATCCTGGAGCTGGAGGAGTCGCTCGACATCCAGGTGGACGTGGAGCAGATCACCGAGGACGACCTGCGGTCGGTCACCAAGCTGGCCGACTACGTCGCCGGGCACCTCATCGCCGAGGACTGACCGGGTGCCCGTCGGTCCCCCCGGTTCCCCTGTCGGCCCTGCCGCTCCGGCCGGTGCGCCCGCCCCGGCCGGACTGCGGATCACCCGGGTCCTCGCCCGGTGCTCCGACGGCCGTTCGGAGGCCTCGCTCGACCCCGACCTGCGGGTCTTCGTCTCGGACCTGGTCCGCCCGTACGGCCTGCCGCTGCGCGAGGACCTGCTGCGCGAGGGCGTCGGCCACTCCTACGAGGAACTGGCCGCCGGGCTGCTGCGCGAGGCGGTGGGCGAGGACGAGCCGGTGGACCTGCTGATCCTCGCCTTCGACACCCCGGACGTGCGCCCCGGCGCACCGTCCTCGCTCGCGCTCAGCCGGTCCGTCCCCGGCGGGCCGCTGGCCTTCGCGGTCTGCGACCAGGGCAGCGCCGCGGCCTTCACCGCCCTGCGGCTGGCCGCCGAGTACCACCGCACCGGAGCCTGCCGCCGGGCGGTGGTGGTGCTCGCCGAACAGACCGCGCTGCACTATGAGCCGGCCGAGCCGGTGGCGCTGCCCCGGCGGCACGCCGTGGTGGTGCTGGTCTGCGAGGAGGAACCGGGCGAGGGACTGACCGTGCGGCAGCAGCACCACCCCGCCGACCGCCCGGCGTCCGCCGTCCGGGCCCGGACGGCGGAGCTGGGCCCCGGGGCGGCGGTGCTGGACGCGACCGGCGCCGACGACGGGCCCGCCGCGCAGCCGTTCACCGGCCCGTGGGCGGAGCTCGCCGAGCGGCTGCCCGAGTGGCGGGCGCAGCGGCGCCCGCTGCTGGTCGCCGGGCTGGACCGCCGGCTCGGGGTGCTGAGCACCCTGGCCCAGCCGTGACCGCCGTCGACCTGCGGCTGATCGACGCCGATCAGCCGGCCGAGGTGGTCGCCCGGCTGTGGCGGACGCTGGACGCGGAGGAACGGGCCCGCGCGGTGCGGGCGGACGCCGTGCGGCGGAGCCGGTTCACCGTGGTGCGCGGCGCCGTCCGGGAGCTGGTCGCCGAGCGGCTCGGCATCCGCCCGGCCGAGGTGGTCTGGCGGCGGGGCCGGCACGGCAAGCCGGAGCCGGTGGGCGCGGGCGGGTTACGGGTGAACTGGTCGGCCGCGGAGTCGCTGGCGGTGCTGGCCCTGGCCGAGGGCCGGGCGGTCGGCGTCGACGTGGAGCGGCTGCGGGAGGCCCGGCTCGCCGAGCGGATGGCGGCCCGCTGGTTCCCCTTCGAGGAGGCGCGCTTCGTCGCGGAGGCGGCCGAGCCCGCCGAGCGGGCGGCCCGGTTCACCGTGCTCTGGTGTCGCCGGGAGGCTTGCGTGAAGGCGTACGGCGGGCGGCTGGTCCAGGCGCTCGGGGTGTCCGTGGCGGGCCCCTCCCCGCTGTCGGTGGCGGATCCCGGCCCGCTCGGGGCCGGTCCGGTGGGGCTGCGCGACGTGTCCGTCCCGGAGCCGTACCGGGCTGCCGTCGCTCTGCTCGGAGACTGTCCTGATCAGGTCAACGCCCTTTCCTGGTCAGCGAGTTGATTGACCGTCGGCTCGCCTGGACGATCACCGGCGGCCGCTGGTAGCGTCCGCCCGTACTCCCCGCTGAGACCTTCCCGGCGAGCCGAAGGGCACGTACGACGTGACTGCGCACCACGCTGCACCGCGAGCTGCCGACCCGCACGAGACCGACCCGCACCAGACCGACCCGCACGACGCCGATCCGCACGACGCCGACCCGTACGAGGCGGCACCGCACGGCCCGGCCCGGGCGCACCGGCGGATCACCGTCCGCTTCGCCGCGACGACCGGCGGCTCGGGGCCGCTCACCCGGGGCCAGGACAACATGATCCGGTGCATCCGGCGCGACGCCCCCGAGGCGATCAACAAGGAGTCGGTCTGGCCCGTGCCGCCCGGCGCCTCGCTCGCCGCCGGCCTGGACGCGCTGCGGCTGCTGGTCGAGCGGCACGAGTCGCTGCGCACCTCCTTCCCGCCCGGACCCGGTCCGGACGCCTTCCCGGTGAGCCAGGTGGTGCGCGGGGACGGCCGGTTCGCCGTCACCGCGGTCGAGGCGGGTGGTCTGGATGTCCGTGAACTCGACGCACTGGCAGCTGAGTTGGGTCAGGCCGACGTCGCGGTGCCGGTCCCTCTGGACATTGTGCCGAGGATCCGCTTCACCCTGCTCGTCGACGGGCAGCGGCTGCTCCGGCTGATCGCCGTGGTCTGCCACGCCGGTGCCGACGGCGCGGCCACCGCGCTGCTGATCCAGGACTGGTACGCCCTCGCGGCCGGGAAGGAACTCCCGCCCGTCAGCGCCCCGACGCCGATCCAGATCGCCGCCGCCGAACAGAGCCCGCAGGGCCGCCGCCGGGCGGCCGGTGCGTTGCGGCACTGGGCCCGGGTGCTGGGCAGCGGCCCGCAGGTAGTGTTCGCCGACTCCCGGATCACCGGCCCGCCGAGCGGCCCCGCCGCCCTGATGGTGCGCTCCCGCACCGCGGCCGCCGACCTCGCCGCGGTCTGCCGCCGCACCGGCGCGAGCCCCTCCGTCGTCCTGCTCGCCGCCTTCTCCGCCCTGGTCGCCCACCGGGCCGGGCGTGCGGAGCTGGCCGTCTCGGCGCTCTCCGCCAACCGCCAGCGCGCCGCGCTGCTCGACCACGTCGGCACCCTCGCCCAGGACGCCCTGATCCTGCTCGACACCGGCACCGCCGACCTCGACCAGCTGATCGGGCGCACCAAGTCGGCCTCGCTGAGCGCCTACTGGCACAGCGTGCTGGACGCCGAGCAGGTCTGGCAGCTGGTGGAGGACGCCGCACACGTGCGCGGCTCCCGGTTCGCCCGCCAGGTGGTCGTCAACGACCTGAGCCTCACCATCCCGGCCGCCGTCGCCGACGCCCAGCCGGCCGCCACCGCCGACCCCGAACTCACCCCGCTGCCCGCCCCGCCGCTGCCCGTCCGGCTGATGTTCACCATCCTGCGGATCGCCGGGAGCCTCGACTTCGCCCTGATCTCCTGCCCCCAGGTGCTCGACCCCGAGGAGACCGAGCGCTTCGCCCGGGCCCTGCTCGACCTGCTCGCGAAGGCCGCCGTGGGGCCCGTCCCGCTCGCCGAGCTGCACGCGGCCCCCGGCCCGCCCGCTGCTGCTGCCGGCGCCGACGCGAGCGGCGGTGACTGGCAACTCGTCGACGGGGCCCGGATCGACCTGGCGGCCGTCCGCGGCCTGGTCGGTGCCGCACTCGACACCGCCCTGGACACCGGCCTGGACACCGGCCCGGACACCGGACCCGGCGGCGGCCCCGACCCCGCTCCGGCCTTCCGCCCCGATTGTCGAGTCACCGTCGAGGACGGCAGGTTGACCGTCGACCTGACCACCGCCGACCCCCACCTGACCCCCGCCGACGTGCACCGCGCGGTGGTCGCCGCGCTCCCCGGCCGGGACACCGCGATGGCGCCGCAGCACTACCGGATCCACCACCTCGGCCCGGACGGCGAGCGGCTCGCCTCGGGCAGCGGCCGTGACCTGGAGGTCGTCGCCCGGTTCTCGGCACTCACCTGAACGTGGGACCGCGGGGCCGCCGGGGGTCGTCACCCCAACGGGTCCCGTCGGTCCTGCGGTTCCTCCTCGCCGAACGCCCGGGAGAGGTCCCAGGAGCACGCCGAGGTCGCGCCGGAGGTGAGCCCCCACGGGTTCGGCACCTCCTCCTCGTCCCCGTCCTGCAACGGCAGCCGGTCGATCACCGCGACCAGCGCGGGCGGCAGTTGCGGGGCCAGCCCCCGGTGCACCCGGGCGAGGATGTCCCGCCGCGCGTCCTCCGGCAGCAGCGGCCGGCTCATCCGCAACGGCCTTGGCCCGGGCGGGCGTTCGGTCGTCGAGAGCTGTTCGGACCAGGCCCGCCAGTAGTCGGCGTCGTCGGTCTCGCCGAGCATCAGGTGGTGCAGGTGGAGGCAGTACGCGGCCGTCCCGCTGCCCGAGCCGGCCGCGAAGCGCCACCAGAACTCGGCGCCCTCCTCCTTGCCGGTGGCGTACAGCAGGGCGCCGAACACCTCGGCCCCCTCGGGCTGGATCCGGCGGGCGTTGACCAGCAGGTCCAGCCCGCGGGAGGCACAGGGCGCACCCAGCACCAGGGCGACCACCAGGCCGAGTTCGAAGGCGGCCTGCTCGTGCTCGGTGGGCAGGTGGGCCGGTGCGGCGGTGATCCGGGCCTGCCGCAGGGCCGCGATCCGCTCGGCGTGGGCACGTTCGGACCGGGGCACGTGGAACACCGCGCGCCCCCCGTCTGCCGCACGCTCCCCGCTCACCCCGTCGGCCGCACCCGCCCCGTCCCGACGTCGCTCCACCCCGTCGGCGTTCACGCTTCGCCGCCGCGGTCCGGCAGTTCACCCACCCCGAGCCGGCGGGCCAACCGCTCCCGGGCGTGCCGCAGGTTGGAGTGCACCGTGGCCACCGGCCGTCCCAGGTAGGCCGCGATCACCTTGGCGTGCAGGCCCAGCAGGTAGCGCAGGATCACCACGTCCCGCTGCCGGTCCGGCAGTTCGAGGATCGCCGCGTACAGCCGTACCTCGTCCGCCTCGCTGTGCAGCAGCCCGTCGGCGACCTGCTTGAACGCCCCGATCACCGCCGCGAAGGTGACCGCCTCCACCTCGACCGGCTCCTCGGCCGACACCCAGTCCCCGACGTGCCGGTTCGCCAACCGCCAGGCGTACGCGGCCGGTTCCTCGAACCGCAGCACCTGGGGCCAGCAGCGGGCCAGGTCGGCCTTGACCGCCTCGACCACCAGTACGGCGTCGGTCTGGCTGCCTATCCTGGTCAACGCGAGGGCGTGCCAGGCGGGTTCGTGGGTCTCGCAGAAGGCGGCGTAGGTGAGGTCCAGTCGCAGGCCCGGCTCCATCACCGCCATCCGCTCCACCCCTGCGGCACCGGCGTGCTCCACTGCCGTCCCGCCCCGGTACCCGCGCGCGGGGCACCCCTGTCGATCGTCATCGAGCCTGCTTTCCGTGGCCGTCGGCTGCGCACCGGGCCACCCGAGGGTCGGGCTGTCCGCGCCCATCCTCATTCCATCAGGCCCGTCACTCCAGGCTGCAAAGCGAATACAGATTGTCATCCCATCCGATTCCATGCGAATTCGGGCCGGCCGGGGGACGATTGGCCCCCGGACGCGGTGGGCAGCAATCGGACGGTGTCCACGGAGCCGAGGGGGAGGGCCATGAGCCTCTACGACGGGGTCGACCTGCGGCTGAACGTGCCGCACTCGGCCCGGATGTACGACTACTACCTGGGCGGCTTCACCAACTTCGCCGCCGACCGCGAGGCCGCCGGCCACGTCCTCGCCATCGCCCCCTGGCTGCGCGACGCCGCCCGCGCCAACCGCTCCTTCGTGCACCGCTCCACCCGCGCCCTCGCCCAGGCGGGCATCGACCAGTTCCTGGACATCGGCACCGGCATCCCGACCTCGCCCAACCTCCACGAGGTCGCCCAGAGCGTCCGGCCCGGGGCCAGGGTCGTCTACGCCGACAACGACCCCATCGTCCTCACCCACGCCCAGGCCCTGCTCACCGGCACCCCCGAGGGCCGAACCGCCTACGTCGAGGCCGACGTCACCGACCCGGACAGCCTGCTCGCCGCACCCGGCCTGCGCGAGACCATCGACCTCACCCGCCCGGTCGCGCTCTCCCTCAACGCGCTGCTTCACTTCGTCCCCGACGCCCACGGCGCCCATGAGCTGGTCGACCGCCTCAAGTCCGTCCTCGCCCCCGGCAGCGCCCTGGTGATGACCCACGTCACGCCCGATTTCGCGCCCGAGGAGATCCGCCGGATCGTCGGCATCTACCAGGCCGCCGGCACCGCCGCCCAGGCCCGCACCCACGCCGAGTTCGTCCGCTTCTTCGACGGCTGGACCCTCCTCGAGCCCGGTGTCGTCCCCACACCGCACTGGCGTCCCCAGTCCGACGAACCGGCCGTCTCGGCCTCGGACGCCACCGCCTACGCGGGCGTGGCGCTGCGGCCCTGATCCCACGGTTCCGGTCCGCCGACGCGCACCCGTCCCGGGACGGACGCGCGTCGGCCCGGGGCGAGCCGGGAAGAACCGGCGTGAACCGGGACGGTCGGGACGCCGCCCACCCGTGCACCCCCGCCGCGCCGGGCCCAGACTGAGTGGTGAACCGCTGCCGCCCCGCGAGGGAGACGCATGCTGCTGGGACTCACCACCGCGCTGGTCGCCACCGTCTGCTTCGGCTTCGGGGCGGTGTTCCAGGCGCGCGGGGCGCGGTCGGCGCCGCGCGCGGACCGGGTGCGGGCGGGCCTGCTGGCCGCGCTGCTGCGGTCCTGGCAGTTCATCCTCGGGACGCTCCTGGACATCCTCGGCTTCGTGCTGAGCATCGTCGCCCTGCGCAGTCTCCCGCTGTTCCTGGTGCAGGCCGTCACCAATGCGAGCCTCGCCGTCACCGCCCTGGCCGCCGTCTGGCTGCTGGGCGCACGGCTGCGCCGCGGCGACGCGGCGGGCATCGCCGCCGTCGTGGTGGGCCTCGGCCTGCTGGCCCTGGGCTCCGGCAGGGAGGGCCGGGAGTACGCCCCGGCGGCCTTCCACTGGGCGCTGCTGGCGACCACCGCCGTGATGCTGCTCGCCACCCTGGTCCTGGTCCGCCGGGAGGGCACCCCGGCCGCGGCCAGCCTCGGCCTGCTGGCGGGCGTCGGCTTCGGGATCACCAGCCTCGCCGTGCGGGTCCTGGACGCCTCCACGCTCACCGCCGTGCTCACCGATCCGGCCGCGTACGCCCTGGCGGTCGGCGGACTGGGCGGCTACCTGGCGTACGCGCTGGCCCTGCAGCGCGGCACGGTGACGGCGGCGACGGCGGCCGGGACGGTGGCCGAGACCTTCGGCCCGGCCCTGGTCGGGGTGGTGTCGCTGGGGGACTCCGCGCGCCCCGGCTTCGCCTGGTGCGCGCTGACGGGCTTCGCGGTCGCGGTGGGCGGCACCTTCCTGCTGTCCCGCTTCGGCGAACTGGAGGGCGGCCCGGCCGAACTGTCGGCCCCGCACCCGGACGCCGAGGCCCAGCCGGCCGTACCGCCCCGGTAGCCCGGACGGCTCCTCCGTGCGAAGGTGACGTGCCGGACAAAACGGACGGCAGAACGCCCACGGACCCGGCAGGTGCGCGATGACGGAGGAAGCCGTGACGTCGGAGGACGCCCAGGCCCGGCCCCGGCGCTCGGGGTCGACCGACCGCCCCGTCGCCCTGATCACCGGCGCCTCCTCGGGCATCGGCCTGGCCACCGCCACCCGACTGGCCGACGCGAACTGGCGGACCCTGCTCTCCGGCACCGACCGCACCCGCCTGGACGCCCTCGCCGAACGCACCGGCGGCGTCGCCCTCCCCGAGGACCTGAACAAGCCGGACGGCGCCGCCCGCCTCGCCGAGGCCGCGCTCGCCGCCGCCGGGCGGGTGGACGTCCTGGTCGCCAGCGCCGGCCTCGGCTGGCGCGGCCCGTTCGCCGACACCCCGTCCGACACCCTCGACCGGATGATCGAGGTCAACCTGGCCGCCCCGCTGCGGCTGATCCGGCTGCTGCTGCCCGGGATGCTGGAGCGCCGGCACGGCCGGATCGTGCTGCTCGGCTCGATGGCGGGCCAGGTCGGCGTGCGCGACGAGTCCGGCTACTCGGCCACCAAGGGCGGACTGACGATGTTCGCCGAGAGCCTCTGGTACGAACTGCGCGGTACCGGGGTCGGCGTCCGCCTCGTCCTGCCCGGCGCGGTGGACACCCCGTTCTTCGACCGCCGCGGCACCCCGTACCAGCGCGATCGCCCGCGCCCGGTCTCGGCGGAGCGGGTCGCGGACACCGTGGTCGCGACCATCACCACCGAGCGGGACCGCCTCTACGTCCCGCACTGGCTCGGCTTCCCGGCCCGGATCCACGGGGTCGCGCCCGGCGTGTTCCGCCGGATGGCCGCCCGCTTCGGGTGAGACCCTCGGCTCCGCCGGCCCCCCTGGCGCCCCTGGCCCGTCGGGCGGGCACCGGCCTCGCCCTCGCGGCCGGCCTGGAGTTCCTCCACCTCGCCCCGGCAGCGGTCCGCCTCCCGCCGCTGCGCCGCACCCTGGCCCGCCGCACCGCCGGGTACGGCACCGCCCCGGGCCACCTCGCCCTCACCTTCGACGACGGCCCCGACCCGCGCAGCACCCCGTACGTCCTGGACGCCCTCGACGCCCTCGGCGCCCGCGCCACCTTCTTCCTGCTCGGCGGGATGCTGGAACGGGCCCCGGACCTCGGCCGGGACCTGGTGCTGCGCGGCCACGAGGTGGCCGTGCACGGCTGGCACCACCGGCAGCAGTGGTACCCGGCCCCGGCCCGCGACCTGCGCGAACTGCGCCGCGCCGCCGAGGCGGTGACCGACCTGTGCGGCGTCCGCCCGCACTGGTACCGCCCGCCGTACGGCGTACTGACGGCCGGTCCGGCGCTGGCCGCCCGCCGGCTGGGCCTGCGCACCGTGCTGTGGACGGTCTGGGGGCGGGACTGGACGGCCGAGGCCACCGGCGAGTCCGTCTACGCCACCGCCCGCCCCGGCCTCACCGCCGGCGCCACCCTCCTGCTGCACGACTCCGACTGCACCTCCGCCCCGGACTCCTGGCGCGCCACCCTGGCCGCCCTCCCGCTGATCGCCGCCCACTGCCGCGCCCGCGCCCTGACCCTCGGCCCGCTGCGGGACCACGCCGTCCCACCCCTTGCCCACGGCGCACGGTAGTTGGGACCATCGACGAGGTCGCGCCCACCACGGGGGCGGGCGCGCCGACAACGGGGGAGGCAGCCATGCCCGACTGGTCAGGCGGACTGGCGCACGCGATCGCGGCGGCCGGCATCGTCACGGCGGCCCTGAGCGGAGCCGTCGCGCCGGACGCCGACGCCCAGGCGGGCCCGGACCGCTACGGCACCGCCACCGTCACCGTCCAGGGCGCCCAGGACATCCGGGACACCCAGGGCCCGACCTACATCCCGGCCTAGGGTCCGCGCCCGGAAGCCCCCGGGGCCCCCGGAAGCGCCTGGACCAGGGCCTTGCCGACGCTTTACCCTCCCGTGAAGCCGTCCGACCGCACCCGATGCGGTCGGCAATTCCAGGTGGGGGTCGGAGAGTTGTCGAAGCGGTTCGGAATCCGTGTCGGGCCGGCGGTCCTGGCGTCCGTGCTGCCGGTGGCGGTCGTGGGGGTACTCGTTGCGGGGGCGCTCGTCTCGGGCTGCTCGTCGGCCGGCGGGGACGGTCCGGCCGCGACCGCCCCGACCCCGGCCCGACTGCGCTCGGACACCGAGCCGTTGCAGCGCCGCTTCCCGGAGCTGGGCCCGCTGTCCGGGGCGACGTGGGTCGGCGCGGTGCTGGGCGGCGGGCCCGGTGACGGCCGGGCGGCGGTACCGGGCCCGACCGATGTGCGCGTGGACGGCTTCGCGGGGATCGAGCCCGCCACGCTCGCCGCGATCACCGGGAGCGGGAGCGGGGGCGGCAGCTGGCAGCCGGGGCCGCTCGGCTGCCCGGGCCTCCCGGACGTGCTGGAAAGGGAGTTGGGCGACGGCCGGCAGGCGACCTGGCTGCACAGCGAGGACTACGACCGTTCGGTCACCCACGGCCGGTACACCGGGTCGTTCTTCTTCGACCGGGAGCGCAGCCGGGTCTTCTTCTGCACGGTGAACCCCGAGGCCCACGGCGGCTGAGGGCCGCTCACCCCAGCCCCACCCGTTCCAGGGCCGCGCCGAAGCCCTTGCTCCAGGCGTCCGGGGTGGCGCCGGGCGAGGGGTCGGGCTCGGGCCGGCCCAGCGCGGCCAGCGCGTTGCGGACCACCTCGGCCGGGCGCGCGGTGGCCACGTCGGCGTGGCCGAGCTCCAGTTCGTGCTGGAGGTTGTCCCGCCCGTGGCCCTGGACGACGTCGAGCAGCAGCAGCCGGCGCCCGAGGGCCCTGGCCTCGCTGCAGGTGTCGCCGGAGCTGGTGACGACCAGGTCGGCGGCGGCCATCAGGGCCGGGATCCGGTCGGTGTAGCCGAAGGCGTGCAGCCGCGGCTCCCGGCGGGCGGCCGCCCGCAGCCGCAGTTCGAGCTCCCGGTTGCGCCCGGCCACGGCGAGCACGTGCGGCCCGGCGGCGGCCAGCGAGGCGGCGGTGCGGGCGATCGGCCCGAGCCCCCAGGAGCCGGACATCAGCAGCACGCACCCGGCGTCCGCCGGCACACCCAGGTCGGCCCGGGCCTCGGCCCGGCCGGGCGGCCGGTAGAACGGCTGCCGCAGCGGCGCGGGCAGCACGGCGACGTCGGCGTCGGGCCGGTAGCGGCGCACGGCGCAGGCGGCGACCTCGGAGGTGACCAGGAACAGGTCGGTGCCCTCCTGCACCCAGAGCCGGTGCGGGGTGACGTCGGTGCAGAACACGAAGTGCCGGAACTCCCGCCCCGGCAGCCGGTTGACCGCCGAGCTGGCGGTGGCGAACACCGAGACCACCAGCTGCGGCCGCTGCGCCTCGACGAGCGCGCCGAGCGCCGGGACGAGTCGGCTGCGCGCGGCCGCGTCGGCGAGCAGGGCGAGCCGGGCGCCCGGGCGCAGCGCCGAGAAGTGGAACGCGTCGTAGACCCCGGGCAGGTCGAGCAGCCGCCGGAAGACGGCTTCCCCGGCGGCGCCCGACCGCTGCCCGAGCAGCGCCATCGCGTCCACGGTGGCGGTGCTCCAGCCGCGCTCGCGCAGGGTGTCGGCGCAGGCCTGGGCCATCACGTCGTGGCCCTGGCCGAGCGAGCCGGAGACCAGCAGGGCGTGCGGCATCGGGCGTTCCGGGTCAGCCGGCGGCGGGGGCGGCGGCGCCGGCCCGGTACCAGTCGGCGTAGCGGTGCACGCCGTCCGCGAACTGGGTCCTCGGCGACCAGCCGAGCAGCCGTTTCGCCTGGGCGGAGGAGATCCGCCGCCCGGTGTAGTCGGCCTTGCGCCCGTCGATGTGCTCGATGGTGACCGGCCCGAGCAGCCGGTCGACGGTGTCGGCGATGTCGCGCACCGAGACGGCCGTGGAGCCCTCCAGGGCGAAGGTCTGGTCCTCGGCGGCGGGGGAGAGGGCGCGGACGTGGGCGTCGGCGAGGTCCTCGACGTAGACGAAGTTGCGGCTCTGCCGGCCGTCCCCGGCGATGGTGATCGGCCGTCCCTCCAGCGCGGCCTGGACGAACCGGGCGACGACCAGTTCGTCGCGCATCCGCGGACCGTACGGGATGCCGTAGCGCAGGATGGTGAAGTGCTGCCCGTAGAGCTCGCGGTAGCTGTGCACCAGCATCTCGGCGGCGAGTTTGGTGGCCACGTACAGGTGCCCGCTGTGTTCCAGCTCGATCGGTACGTGCTCGTCCAACTCCTGTTCCCCGCCGTCGAGTTGGTCGTCGGTGAGGGCTGCTCCGTAGACCCAGACGGTGCTCGCCAGGACGGTGCGGCTCAGTCCGCTGCGCCGGGCGGCCTCCAGGACGGCCTCGGTGCCGTCGATGTTGGTCCGCACCGCCCGGACGGGGTCGGCGGACACCTGCTCGACGTCGGCCATCGCGGCCAGGTGGTAGACCACCTCGCTGCCGGCCAGCGCCGAGGTCAGCGCGGGCAGGTCGAGGATGTCGAGGCGGGCGTGTTCGGCGTCGGGGTTGAGGTACTGGTCGGTGGTGTCCACGGCGAGCACCTCGTGGCCGGCCGCGATCAGGTGGTCCACGACGTGTGAGCCGATGAACCCGCAGCCCCCGGTGACGGCTATCCGCACGGTCTTGCTCCTTTCGGTCCGGCTGTCCGGCTGTCCGGCTGTCCGGTCTGTCCGGTCTGTCCGGCTGTCCGGCTACGCGGCAGGCCGGCTAGCCGGCCATCCGCCGGTGCACGGTGGAGACGGCCTCGACGACCAGCTCCGTCTCGTCCTCGGTCATGTCGGAGTGCACCGGCAGGCAGACCTGCCGGGCGCAGACGTCCTCGGCCACCGGCAGCGGACCGCCCCGGTAGGGGGCGAGGACGGGCTGGAGGTGCAGCGGCAGGTCGTAGACCTCGCCGGACATCCGCACCCCGTACTCCTCGGCCACCGCCTTCTTGAAGGCGGCGCGGTCGACGCCGGGCGCCAGCAGCGCCACGTACTTGTAGTAGTTGCCGCGGCTGCCGGGCGGTTCGAGCACCGGCCGCAGGCCGTCGACGCCGGCCAGTGCCGAGTCGTAGCGGCGGGCGACGGCCCGGCGGGTCTCGATGAACTCCTTGAGCCGGCGCAGGTGCACGGCGCCGACGGCGGCGTGCAGCTCGCTCATCCGCCAGGAGTACCCGAGCCGGACGTGGTGGTTGGTGCCGAAGGAGCCCTTGCCCTGGTCGCGGTGGATCCGGGCCTCGTCGCGCAGCTCGGGCGACTCGGTGAGGATCATGCCGCCCTCGCCGCTGGTGGTGACCTTGGTCGGGTAGAAGGAGAAGGCCCCGGCCAGGCCGAAGGTCCCGGCGGCCCGGCCGCCCAGGCTGCTGCCGTGGGCGTGCGCGGCGTCCTCGACCAGCGGGATGCCGCGCTGGTCGCAGAGCTCGCGCAGGGCGTCCACGTCCGGCGTGACGAGCCCGCCGATGTGGACGAGTACGACGGCTGCGGTATCCGGGGTGAGGGCGGCGGCCAGGGTCTCCGGGGAGAGCGCCAGGGTGGCCGGGTCGACGTCCGCGAACACCGGGCGGCCGCCCGCGTGCACCACGGCTCCGGCCGTGGCGTAGAAGGTGACGGCGGGGACGACCACGTCGCGGCCGCGCACGTCGACACCGCGCAGGACGATCTCCAGGGCCGCCGTGCCGCTGCTCACCGCGACGGCGTGCGAGGCGCCGTGCTCGGCGGCGAAGGCCTGCTCGAACCGCTCGGTCCACGGGCCGAGGGTGAGGGCACCGGTGGTGAGCATCTCGGTCACGGCGTCGGCGACGGCAGCGCGGTCGTTCTCGTCGAACACGATGCGGGCGGCTGGCACGCCCATGGGGCACCTCCGGCGGCGGGCTGGGGTCAGCACCGATCGGGACGGGTCGGCCCGGACCGGGGCAAAACGGTCGGGCCAGTGGCCCATCACGCTACTGGGCCGGGGCGGTCGCGGCCCGTCGTCACCCGCCGGCCGGGTGACCCGGGACTGCTCCCGCCGCAGGCCAACGGGCTGCTCCCGGCTGCTCCCGGTGCGGGGCGTGCGCTCCTCCGTACGGGGGAGGGCCCTACTGCGTCCGCAGTACGCAAACGGCCTGCGCAGGGACGACGACGGAGCAGGGGTCGGCGATCAAGGATTGGTCATGCTGCGAGCGGACCGCCTCCGGGGGCCCGTTCCCGCACCCGTCCCCTCCGCGCACCTGCTTCCGAATCCGAAGGAGCCCGTTCCCCCGTGGCAACGATCCTGTACCGCCTTGGCCGATGGGCCTTCGCCCGGCGCCGGCTGGTGACCCTGCTCTGGGTCGCCGTGCTGGCGCTCGCCGGAGTCCTGGCGGCGAAGGCGCCCGCCGCACCCGACGACGGATTCTCGATGCCCGGCACGGAGGCGCAGAAGGCCTTCGACCTGATGAACGAGCGCTTCCCCGGCGGCCACGCCGACGGCGCCTCGGCCCGCCTGGTGTTCGTCGCGCCCTCCGGGCAGAAGATCACCGCCGGGCCGAACCAGCAGGCCGTCGAGAAGACGGTCGCCGAGCTCGCCCACGGCGAGCAGGTCACGGCCGCGGTGGACCCGTTCAAGATGCCGGGCGCGGTCTCCAAGGACGGCTCGACGGCCTACGCGACGGTCAGCTACTCCGCCAAGGCGGGTGAGGTGTCCAAGGGCGCCACCGACGCCCTCCAGCAGGCCGCCCAGCACGGCCGGGACGCCGGGCTCAAGGTCGAGATCGGCGGCAACGCGCTGATGGCCAAGCCCGACGCGGGCGGCAGCAGCGAGGCGATCGGCATGGCGCTGTCCGCCGTCGTCCTGGTGATCACCTTCGGTTCGCTGGTCGCCGCCGGCCTGCCGCTGCTCACCGCCGTGATCGGCGTCGGCCTCGGCATGTCGCTGATCACCGCGTTCGGCAGCGTGCTCGGCCTCTCCTCGACCACCGGCACGCTCGCCATGATGCTCGGCCTCGCGGTCGGCATCGACTACGCCCTGTTCATCGTGTCCCGCTACCGGGCCGAGCTCGCCGAGGGCCGCACCCAGCAGGAGGCGGCCGGCCGGGCCATCGGCACCGCCGGCTCCGCGGTGGTCTTCGCCGGCCTGACCGTGGTGATCGCCCTCGCCGGGCTCTCCGTGGTCGGCATCCCGATGCTCGCCAAGATGGGCATGGCCGCCGCCGGGACGGTCGTCATCGCCGTGCTGGTCGCGCTCACCCTGGTGCCCGCGCTGCTGGGCTTCATCGGCCGCCGGGCGCTGCCCCGCAAGACCCGCAAGGCCCAGGCCGACGGCGACGGCGCGGCGCGGCCGGTCGGCGCCAAGGAGAACGGCGGCTCCCGCTGGGCCCGGTTCATCGTGCGCCGCCCGCTCGCGGTGCTGCTGCTCGGCGTGGTCGGCCTCGGCGTGCTCGCCGCTCCCGCGCTCGACCTGCGCCTCGGCCTGCCCGGGGACGAGGCCAAGCCCACCTCCACCACCCAGCGCCGTGCCTACGACCTGCTGTCCGAGGGCTTCGGCCCCGGCTTCAACGGGCCGCTGACCGTCCTGGTGGACGTCAAGGGCACCGCGGACCCGAAGGCCGCCGCCGGCGAGGTCGCCAAGAGCGTCTCGGCCGTGCCGGGCGTGGTCACGGTCACGCCGCCGATGTTCAACAAGGCGGGGGACACCGCCCTGCTCAACGCCATTCCGGCCACCGGCCCGGCCGAGAGCGCGACCAAGGACCTGGTCCACACCATCCGCGGCCAGGCGGCCGGCCTCAAGGCCTCCACCGGGGCGACGGTGCTGGTCAGCGGTACGACGGCGATGAACATCGACGTCTCGCAGAAGCTCAGCGACGCGATGCTGCCCTACCTCGCCGTGGTCGTCGGCCTGGCCGTCCTGCTGCTGCTGGTGGTCTTCCGCTCCGTCCTCGTCCCGCTCAAGGCGGCGCTCGGCTTCCTGCTCTCGGTGGCCGCCGCGCTCGGCGCGGTCGTCGCGGTCTTCCAGTGGGGCTGGCTGGCCGACCTGATCGGCGTGGAGCAGACCGGTCCGGTGATGAGCATGATGCCGATCTTCATGATCGGCGTGGTCTTCGGCCTCGCCATGGACTACGAGGTGTTCCTGGTCACCCGGATCCGTGAGGCCTTCGTCCACGGCGAGGAGCCGGGCGAGGCCATCGTCACCGGATTCCGGCACAACGCCCGGGTGGTCACCGCGGCCGCCTTCATCATGATCGCCGTCTTCGCGGGCTTCATCGGGATGAGCGAACCGATGATCAAGATGATGGGCCTGGGCCTCGCCGCGGCCGTCGCCTTCGACGCCTTCGTGGTCCGGATGACGATCGTCCCGGCCGTCCTCGCCCTGCTCGGCCGCCGCGCCTGGTGGCTGCCGAGCTGGCTCGACCGCCTGATACCCGACGTCGACGTCGAGGGCAGCAAGCTGCACACCGCCGCCCCCGAACCGGCACCGGCCAAGGAGCCGGTCACCGTCTAGGTCCTGTCCGGGCCTGGGCCCGGCGCACCCGGTGACACCGGGCCCGGCCCGAGCACCCCTCGGGCCGGGCCCGGCGCCACCCGGCTCGGACAACGGTTCGAGCCCCACCCGTTACCGTTGCTGTCGGGGCCGCCGTCCGCGCGCAGGCCCCGGCTCGGCGTTCCGCACCCCGCACCGGGGCGCGGCGCGACACCGACTGGCAGAACCCGGCGAGGGTGCCGCCAGGGCACCCCGACCCGGAGAACAGGACGATGAGCGACACCTGGCAGCGCCTGCGCCGTGAGCACCCCCGGGCGTTCGACATCGCCGGCGGCACGGCCCTGATCGGGATCACCGCCCTCGGCGCCACGATCGACCAGAACAGCGGGCGCTTCGCCCCGGTCGACCTGCCCACCGGCCTGCTCGCCCTGATCGCCGCGGTGGTCGTGTTCTTCCACCGCCGCCACCCGCGCGCCGTGGTCGCCGTCACGCTGCTCTGCACGATGCTGCTCGCCGTGGTCAGCCCCCGGCTCACCCCGACGCTGGCGACCCCGCTGCTGCTCGCGCTCTACTCCCTCGCCACCCGCACCGACCGCGCCACCGCGCTGCGCGCCTCCATCGTCACCGCCGTCCTGCTCAGCGGGATATCGCTGTTCCTCGGCCCCGGCGGCCCGCTCGGCGAGCGGCTCGGCGTCCTCGCCTGGGCCCTGCTGCCCGGCGCCCTCGGCGATTCCATCCGCAACCGCCGCGCCCACCTCGCCGCCATCGAGGAACGCGCCGAGCGCGCCGAACGCACCCGCGAGGAGGAGGCCCGCCGCCGGGTCGCCGACGAGCGGATCCGGATCGCCCGCGACCTCCACGACGTCGTCGCCCACCACATCGCCCTCGCCAACGCCCAGGCCGGCATCGCCGTCCACCTCATGGACAGCCACCCGGTGCAGGCCCGCGAGGTGCTCAGCCACATCACCGACGCCACCGGCTCCGCCCTCCAGGAGCTGCGCGCCACCGTCGGCCTGCTGCGCCGCGCGGAGGAACCCGCCCCGCTCGAACCCGCCCCCGGCCTCGACCGGCTGCCCGAGCTGATCAACGCCTTCGAACGGGCCGGCCTGCCGGTGCGGCTCGCCGTCGAGGGGGAGGCCCGGCCGCTGTCGCCCGGCGTCGACCTCACCGCCTTCCGGATCGTCCAGGAGTCGCTGACCAACGTCGCCAAGCACGCCCACGGCGCCGACGCCGAGGTCACCCTCTCCTACAGCGGCAGCCGGGTCGCCGTCAGCGTCGCCAACAGCCGCCCGACCAGACCCGGGCGCCCCCGCACCGCCCTGCTGCCGCCGCCCGCCCCGGGCGAGAGCGGCTTCGGCCTGATCGGCATGCGCGAACGGGCCGGTGCCGTGGGCGGCCGCCTCACCGCCGACCGGCAGTCGGACGGCGGCTACCTGGTCACCGCCGAACTCCCGCTGCGCACCGGTGCCCGGGAGGACGTCGCGCCCCCGGCGGTGGACACCGCCCGGGCCGTGAGCACGCCCGGACCGGGCCACCCGGCCGGGCCCGCCGCCAGGGACCGGCCCGCCCACGCCTTCTGGCGCGACTGCACCGTCCTGCCCGTCCGCCCCACCGGCTCCGGCCACCCCACGGACTCCGACCGCCCCACCGGCCCCGTCGGCTCCCCCGACCGGGCCGCCCCCGCCGACCCGACCCGACCCGATCACGCCATCCGGAAGGACAAGGACCGCGCATGACCATCCGCGTGCTGCTCGCCGACGACCAGGCCCTGCTGCGTGGCGCCTTCCGGATGCTGATCGACGCCGAGGAGGACATGGAGGTGGTCGGCGAGGCCGCCGACGGCCGGGAGGCGGTGGAACTCGCCCGGGCCACCAAGCCCGACCTCGTGCTGATGGACATCCGGATGCCCGGCGCCGACGGCCTCGGCGCCACCGCCGAGATCTGCGCCGACGAGGAGCTCTCCGGCACCCGGGTGCTCATCCTCACCACCTTCGAGATAGACGAGTACGTGGCCCAGGCGCTGCGCGCGGGCGCCGGGGGCTTCCTCGGCAAGGGCGCCGACCCGAAGGAACTGCTCGCCGCCGTGCGCACCGTCGCGGCCGGCGAGGCCCTGCTCTCGCCCGCCGCCACCCGCGCCGTGATCGAGCAGTTCCTCGCCCAGCCCGACCCGGCCGCCGCCGCGTCCGCCGAGCGGCTGGCCGTGCTCACCGCCCGTGAGCGCGAGGTGATGTCGATGGCCGCCACCGGGCTCACCAACGAGGAGATCGCCGAGCGGATGTTCGTCAGCCCGTTCACCGTCCGGACCCATGTGCACCGGGCGATGTCCAAGCTGGACGCCCGGGACCGCGCCCAGCTCGTCGCGATCGCCTACCAGTCCGGGCTGGTCCCGCCCGGCCGCCCGGTCTGACGCGACGTCAATCCTCCGTCGCGGAGGCCGTTCAAGATCCGGTCCTGGCCGAAAACCGACTCCGAACTGGTGTATCAGCGAGTAGTCTTCCGATGACTCAGAATGAGGAGGATGTTCGTGGAAACCAAGGACACGGCCGGCGAGGTGCGGATTCTCCAGCCGTTGCCCGAGCGCACGGGGGGCGGGTCGCAGGCGTTCGAGCTGCGGCTCGCACGTCTGCTCCGCGTGCTCGGGGCCGAGGTCGCGACGGGGGCGGACTACGCCGGTGCGGCCCGATGGGAGGTCCACAAGGCGCTCACCGGCCGGTCCGAGCTGCCCGAGGAGTACTTCGAGCCGCTGTTGGAGGCGGCGGTCCACGACCCCAACCCGAGCTTCAACCGCCGCTTCGTCGAGCCCGCCCTGATCGCCTTCGGCCAGCGCCGGGTCCGACTGGCCCTGCTCGACTACCTGCGGACCGGCACCAACCCGGAGCGGGCGGGCGCCGCCCGGGCCTGGTACTGGACGGCGCTGACGGTCCGCGGTGGCCGGCACGCGACCGCCGACGAGGGCGCCACGGTCCGCGACAGCTGGAACCGGGCCGCACTGCGGGAGTTCGTCGGCAACGAGGACCTGGACGTCCGCCGCTGCATCCTGCCCGGCCTGCCGCTGGTGCCGCGCGCCTACCCGGCCGACCTGCACGCCCTGGTGGAGGCGGCGGTCACCATCGCCCGCTCCCACCCCGACGAGTACATCCGCCACCGCGCCGAGGTCCAGACCGCCCTCTGACCCTCTGGCCCTCTGCCCCGCCCGCTCCGGGTGCGCGCGGACCGACACGCGCCCCCGGAGCGCCGGCGCCCCCGGCCCGGGGCCGGTCAGCCGGTCTTGACGGTGATGTCGCCGATGTCCGTGCCCAGGTCCAGCTTGTACTTGCCGTTGGGGTCGTTCTGGACGCCGATGTGCTTCTCGCCGATGTCCGTCCCGGCGCTCACGTGGTAGGAGCCGGCGGGGACGGTGACGTGGATCTCGCCGTTGGAGGTGCTGGCCTTGATGTCCTGGGCCTTGCCGGGGGTGAGGTTGATCCCGCCGTTGTCGGTCTTGGCCTGGATCCGGTCGCCCTTGAGCGAAGTTCCCTTGATCTCACCGTTGTTGGTGCGCACGTCGACCGAGCCGGCGGCCTGGTCGACGGAGATGTCCCCGGCGTCGGTGTGGACGGAGACCTCGCCGATCTGGGAGAGGTGGATCCCGCCGGCGGAGGTGCCGCCGCTGACCGGCAGTCCGGCGGGCAGCTCGACGGTGTAGTCCACCGAGCAGTTGTGCCCGCAGCCGCCGAGGACCAGCACCCCGCCGTCGACCCGGGTGCTCGTGCCGGGCTTGCCGCTGTGGTACGTGATCTTCCGGTGGACGGAGACGCCCCCGGTGCCGGTCCTGCCGTGGACGGTGACGTCCCCGGAGGAGTTGTCGAGCTTGACCGCGGTGACCTTGTCGGACACGGTCGCGTCGTCGCTGAACGAGGTGCCGACCGGATCGCAGGCGGTGAGCACCGCGGTGGCGAGCCCGGCGGCCAGGACGACCCCGGCGTAGCGGTAGGTGAGTCGGTGGACGTGGCGGCGGTCGTGGACCATGGTGGTTCCCCCCAAGTCATGCGCGTGCGTGGCGTGCTGACCCCGTGCGACCGCCCCGCTCCGGAGCCGTCCCGACGACAGTAGCCGGGGCCCCGGGGCCGGGGCGGTGGTAAAAACCCCCCAATCGGCACTCCGGCCAGCACCACCTCGTTCCACCGCACCGCATGTGACGTCGGGTCAGGTCTTGCGCGCCACCGCGCCGTACATGCTCACCCGCTCCGCGCCCGGGGCCGGTTCCCCCTCCGGCCGCCAGAGCGGAACGGTGACCACCCCGGGCTCCAGCAGCTCCAGCCCGTCGAAGAACTCCCGCACCTGCTCCCGGCTCCGCCCGACCAGCGGCGCGGTCGCCTTGTCGTACACGCCGGTGACCCGGTCCCGCACGGCGGCGGGGATGAAGTCGGCCGTGCCGTGCGAGAGCACCAGGTGGCTGCCGGACGGCACGGCGGCGAGCAGCGTGGCCACCGCCCGGTACGGCTCGTCCTCGTCGCGCAGGAAGTGCAGCACGGCGGCGAGCACCAGCCCGACCGGCCGGGAGAAGTCGAGCAGCCCCTCGGCCCGGACGGCCTCCAGCACCGCCGCCGGCTCCCGCAGGTCGGCCCGCAGCACGGTGGTGCGTCCGGGCCCGGAGCCCGCCATCAGCGCGCGGGCGTGGCTGAGCACGATCGGGTCGTTGTCGACGTAGACGACCCGGGCGGCCGGGTCCACGGCCCAGGCGATCTCGTGGGTGTTGCCGGCGGTGGGGATGCCGGTGCCGACGTCGAGGAACTGGTCGACGCCCAGCCCGGCGACGCAGCGCACCGCCCGGGTCAGGAAGCCCCGGTTGGCCCGGGCGGTGGAGCGGAACTCCGGGTTGGCGGCGAGCGCCTTCTCGGCGGCGGCGCGGTCGGCGGGGAAGTTGTCCTTGCCGCCCAGGTAGTAGTCGTACATCCGGGCCGGGTGGGGCGTGTCGGGCCGCAGGTCGGCCGGTATCCGGGGGTCGCCGGACTCCCACATGCTCGTGTACCCCATGCCTGCCGCCCCTCTGGCCGTCCCGGCCGGGGCGCTCCCCGGGCGGGCTGTTCCCGAACGTCGGCGGACAGCCTAAAGCCCAGGTCAGTGCCCTGGTGGCGGTTGGCCGGCTCGCCCCCGTATGTCCCTTTCGTGGTGCCCCGGCGGCGGTCCCGGCGGAGGATGGGAACTCCGGGGGCCGGCGGCAGGGGCCGACGGCAGTGGCAGCGCGTGACACGGGAGGTCCGGGTCCATGGGAATCGCTATGGCAGACATCCGCGAGTGGCGGGGCCAGGACGTGGTCGACGAGAACGGCAAGCGGATCGGCACGCTTGAGTCGGTCTACGTCGAGACGTCCACCGACGAGCCGTTCTTCGCCACCGTCACGATCGGCGTGATGGCCAAGCGCCGCCTGGCCTTCGTCCCGCTGGAGGGGGCGGTGGCCGGTCCGGCCTACCTGCGGGTGGCGCACCCGCGGAGCAAGGTCAAGGACGCCCCGGCGATCGGCACCGACGACATCCTGCCCGCCACCGACGAGCCCGAGGTGTTCGCGTACTACGAGCTGCCGTACGCGACGGGCGCCGCGGGCGAGCGGCGGCTGGCCCGGCGCTGATCCCGCCGCCCGCTGCGGGACGATCTTCGTCCGGTCGGGAATGAATACCCCACCGGGTACACTTGTCCATCGACAGTCGAGGTGAAAGGCGGCCCGGACATGCAGGTGGACGAGGAGGCGGTCGGCGCGGTCCTGAACCGACTGCGTCGGGCCCAGGGCCAGTTGGCCGGGGTGATCGCGATGATCGAGGCGGGGCGGGACTGCAAGGACGTGGTCACCCAGCTCGCCGCCGTCTCGCGCGCCCTGGACCGGGCCGGGTTCAAGATCGTTGCGAGCGGGATGCGCCAGTGCATGGCCGCCGCCGACGAGGACGGCGCGCCGATGAGCGAGGCCGAACTGGAGAAGCTCTTCCTCGCCCTGGCCTGATCGCCCGAGCCCGAGCCCCGGCCCTGGCCCGCGGGGCCGCACCGCGAGCCCGCCCCCGAGGGCCGCGACGGATCGCCCGTCGCGGCCCTCCGCGCATGTCCGGAGCGGGTCGCGCCACGGAGTTCCCGAACCGCCCGATGCCCCGTCACGCGCCGTTCACGTCCCGGTCGCTGACCTTCGGATGAATGAGCCCGCCCCTAGTTGTACAGCCAACTGCGGGCATCCTCCCTCCCAGCCTCCGTGACCAGCCGCGTGCGGCCCCGGCGCCGTCCCCCGGCGGACCGGGCCCGTCGGCGGCGGACAGGACAACCGTGGCCGCAGGCAGCGCCCTGACCCCGACCTCATCCGGCAGCCCCGCCGAAGGCGACCGGCTCACCTTCCACTGGACCACCGATGCCCCCGACGCCAAGAACTGGGTCGGCATCTACGACGGCAGCCGCCAGCCCGGCACCGGCTCCTCGCTGCTCTGGAAGTACACCCCCGGCACCTCCGGCGACGTCCAGCTCGACACCTCCGCGCTGACCGGCGGCCCGTACACCGCCTACCTGCTGGCCAAGGACGGTTACGGCATCCTGGCCCGGACCGCCCCGTTCGGCTTCCGCCCCAAGCCCCCGGTGGTCCGCCCGCACGCCGTCGTCGACTCCTTCACCGCCACCCCGGTCGCCCCCGGCGCGGCCGTGCGGATCCGGCTCGGCGGCCTCTGGTCCCGCCCGGCGGGCAACGCCCCCGGCTCGGCCGCCTACCGCAAGCTCGGCGGCGCGGCCTGGGCCTCGGTCGCCGCCGACGGCACGATCACCGGCACGGCGCCCGCCGCCGCCCGCAACCCCGAGCTGGTCGTGGTCGGCGTCAAGGACAGCACCGGCGCCACCGACACCGTCACCGTGCTCGTCCCCGTCGTGGACCAGGCCGCCCCGCCGCGGCTCAAGGCCGCCAGCTGGAACCTGCACGACGCCGGCAACGGCTGCACCGACGCGCTGGAGAAGCAGCTGCGCGTCGTCCTCGCCCAGGGGCTGGACGTGCTCGCCCTCCAGGAGACGGCCGGCGAGCGGGCGAAGACCCTGGCCGACGCCCTCGGCTGGTACTCCCTCCAGAGCCCGGGCAGCGTCGGCATCCTCAGCCGCTACCCGCTCACCGAACCGACCGCGGCCACCGCCGAGTTGCCCGCCGTCGCGGCCACCGTCCAGCTGCCCGGCGGCCGCGCCGTCCGGTTCTGGGCCGCACACCTCGACGAGGCGGGCTACGGCCCGTACGCCGTGCAGGACGGTGCCACGGCCGCCCAGGTGCTGGCTGCCGAGAACGCCTCGCTGCGGCTCAAGCAGGCCAAGGCGCTGGCCGCCGCCGTGCGCGCGGACGCCGCCCGGCGCCTCCCGGTGGTGCTGGCCGGCGCGCTGTCCTCGCCCTCCCACCTGGACTGGACGGCCGCCACCGCCGCCGCCCACCAGGGCGTCGGCGCGCTCGCCTGGCCGGTCACCAAGGAACTCCAGGCCGCCGGGCTGACCGACACCTTCCGCGAGGAGAACCGCGACCCGGCCAAGGCCCCGGGCGCGACCTGGTCGCCCACCCGCAAGCGCCGCGGCGACCGCCCCGAGCCGCAGGACCGGATCGACGTCGTCCAGTACACCGGAGCGCTGAAACTGGTCGAGGCGCACACCCTGGTCGCCGACTGGC
Source organism: Kitasatospora sp. NPDC059160 (assembly GCF_042755465.1). Taxonomy (NCBI): domain Bacteria; kingdom Bacillati; phylum Actinomycetota; class Actinomycetes; order Kitasatosporales; family Streptomycetaceae; genus Kitasatospora; species Kitasatospora sp. NPDC059160. Next base: position 51,651 of record NZ_JBHZCN010000048.1, read on the forward strand.
CCCAGCCGGAGCCGAACACCGCCGCCAACGAGTGGCCCTCCGACACCGCCGCCGCCGTCGCCACCTTCCAGCTCTGAGAGGCCAGTTCGTGATGTCCGAGCTCTCCCGCCGCACCTTCGTCGGCGCCTCCGCGGCCGTCGGCGCCACCGCCCTGACCGGCCTGGCCGCCACCCGGGCCGACGCCGCTCCGGCGGCCCCCGCCCCGGCCGCCGCGCCTGCCACCGCCCTGACCGGCACCGTGAAGGACGTCAAGCACGTCGTCGTCCTGATGCAGGAGAACCGCAGCTTCGACCACTACTTCGGCACCCTGAGCGGTGTCCGCGGCTTCGGCGACAAGCAGGCGCTCCAGTTCCCGGACGGCACCGACGTGTTCCGCCAGCCCGATGCCCGCCGCAGCGACGGCGGGGCGATGCTGCCGTACCGGATGGACACCTCGAAGTACAACGCGCAGAACGCCGGCGGCCTCGCCCACGACTGGGCGACCGGCCACCAGGCCATCAACAACGGCGCGATGAACAAGTGGATCGCCGCCAAGGGCGAGCGCACCATGGGCTACTTCACCCGGGGGGACATCCCCTTCCAGTACGCCCTGGCCGACGCTTTCACCCTCTGCGACGCCTACTTCACCTCGCTGGCCGGCCCCACCGACCCCAACCGGCTCTACCTGTGGACCGGCACCTCCGGCCCCGGCCGCGACGGCACCACCGGCCCCTGGATCGACAACACCCCGGTCACGGACAACCCCGTCGCCGACTGGACCACCTACGCGGAGCGCCTCCAGACGGCCGGCGTCAGCTGGCGGGTCTACCACAACCCCAGCAAGGACGACCGCACCGGCGACTACGACGACAACGCGCTCTCCTACTTCAAGCAGTTCCACAACTTCCCGCAGGACGACCCGCGTTACGTCAACGCGATGACCAAGTTCGACCCCACCGACTTCGACCGCCACTGCAAGGACGGCACCCTGCCGACCATCTCCTGGCTGGTCGCGCCGTACCTGTTCTCCGAGCACCCGGAGGCCGGCCCGGCCTACGGCGCGCACTGGGTCAACCAGGCGCTGCAGTCGCTGATGTCCAACCCCGAGGTCTGGCAGCACACCGTCTTCCTGGTCATGTACGACGAGAACGACGGCTACTTCGACCACGTCGTCCCACCCACCCCCGAGCCCGGCACCCCCGAGGAGTTCACCCAGGGCCGCGCCATCGGCCTCGGCAACCGCGTCCCGCTCTGGGTGGCGTCCCCCTGGTCGCGCGGCGGCTGGGTCAACTCCCAGGTGTTCGACCACACGTCGGTGCTGCGCTTCATGGAGGTGGTGACCGGCGTGGCCGAGCCCAACATCTCCGCCTGGCGCCGGGCCGTCTGCGGCGACCTCACCAGCTGCTTCGACTTCGCCGCCCCGGACACCTCGATCCCGAAGCTGCCGGACACCAACGCCCTGATGGCCAAGGCCGACGCGGGCACCAAGCTGCCCGGTGTCGCCCTCCCCGCCACCGGCGCCCAGGCGATGCCCGTCCAGGAGCGCGGCGAGCGCCCGCACCGCCCGCTGCCCTACCAGCCCTGGGCCGACGTCGCGGTGGACCGCAGGAGCGGCAAGGTCACCTGCACCATGAGCAACGACGGTTCGGTGGCCTTCCCGTACACCGTCTACCCGAACATCCTGCTCCCGTTCGCGGGCACCCCGTACACCGTCGCCCCCGGCGCCAACGCCACCTACGTCTGGGACGCGGCCGCCACCGACGGCCGTTACGACTTCACCGTGCACGGCCCGGACGGCTTCGTGCGCCGCTTCGCCGGGACGGTCGTCCGGGACGGGCAGGACGGCCAGAACGACATCGGCGTGCCGATCGTCACCGCCGACCTGCACGGCAGCCTCAAGCTCACCCTCCAGGTGGCCAACGACGGTCTGACGGACGTGGCGTTCACCGCCGCGCCCAACGACTTCGCGGGCAGCCCGCAGACCGTCTGGGTCAAGCCCGGCAGGCAGGTCGACCTGTCCTGGCCGCTGGACAAGCAGGGCCGTTACGACGTCGTGGTCACCGCCCACACCGGCCAGCGCTTCGTCCAGCGCTACGCGGGCTGGGTGCACTGACCCAGGGGCGTGCCGAGACCGGCCGGGGGCGCCGAACCGGTGACCCCCGGCCGTGGCTCGGCCGCGCTGTCGGAGCCCGCCGCTACCGTCGGGCCCATGCAGAAAATCACCACCTTCCTCTGGTTCGACGACCAGGCCGAAGCCGCCGCCGCCCTCTACACCTCGCTGTTCCCCGGCTCCGCGATCACCAAGGTCACCCGCTACGGCGAGGGCGCCCCCGTGCCGGCCGGCACGGTGATGACCGTCGAGTTCGAACTCGCCGGCCGGCCCTACACGGCGCTGAACGGCGGCCCGATGTTCCGTTTCACCGAGGCGATCTCGCTCCAGGTCGAGTGCGAGGACCAGCGGGAGGTCGACGACCTCTGGACCAAGCTCACCGCCGACGGTGGCGAGCCGGGCCCGTGCGGCTGGCTCAAGGACCGCTACGGCCTCTCCTGGCAGATCACCCCGCGCATCCTGCTCGACCTGGTCGGCGGCGAGGACCGGGCCAAAGCCGACCGGGTGACGGCGGCCATGATGCGGATGGGGAAGATCGAGATCCAGCAGCTGCTCGACGCGGCCGGGGGCTGAGGCCGTGACCGCCTTCCGCCACCGCAGCACCGTCTACCTGCGCGCCACCCCGGAACGGGTCTGGCACGCGCTCACCAACGCCGACGAGTCCGGCCTCTACTGGGGCCACCGCAACGTCTCCACCTGGCTGCCCGGCGAGCCCTGGGAGCACCGGCGCACCGACGACTCCGGGATCGCCGACGTGATCGGCACCGTCGAGGTGGCGGACCGCCCGCACCGGCTGGTCACCACCTGGGGCGGACCGGAGGGCGAACGCCCCGGCGGGCCCTCCCGGGTCACCTTCGAGCTGCGGCACTGGCAGGACCTCACCCGGCTCACCGTCACCCACGAGGACCTCGCCGACGAGCCCGAGCGCGCCGACGCCGAACGGGGCTGGTCGGCGGTGCTGTCCAACCTCAAGACCTACCTGGAGACCGGCCACCCGCTGCCGCAGCAGCCCTGGCTGATGCCTTGACCGCAGCCGCCTCCCCGTCGCTCCCTTGCTCCCTCGCCGCCCCCCTCACCCCCCCATCAGCGCCCGGCCCCCGCCGCCGGGCGCTCCCGTTCCTCCCGCCGCCGGCCGCGGCGCAGCCCGGTGAGGCGGGAGAACCGCTCCCGGCCGGCCAGCGACGCCCGGTCCAGCTCCTCCATCAGCCGCCGACTGCGGTGCTCCAGGTCCAGTTCGTCCAGGATCCGGTCGACCTCGGCCAGCATCGCGCCGTGCAACTGCCAGGCCTCCGGGTGCTGCTGGACCTTGCGCAGCAGGACCTGGGCGACGTTCTCCCGGCACGTCCAGGCCGCCGCCAGCTCGGCGGTCAGCCGTTCCTCCGCCTCCTCGGCGTTGCGGCTCACCTGGGTGGTGACCAGCACCGCGAAGCTGACCATCGCCCCGCCGACGTGCGCCAGCAGTTCCTCCAGCCCGACCGCGACCTCCGGCGGGAACAGCCGCTCCGACGGTCCGCGCCGCTTGGCCAGGTCGGTGACCGAGCGGGCCAGCACCCGGATCACCACCACGCAGATCTCCAGGGTGTCCAGCCCGGTGCGCAGCACCAGCCGGGAGAGCAGGCCCTCGCTGATCCGGGGGTTGAGGCGCAGGCTGTCCTCGGCCTGGCGCAGCGCCGCGTCCACGTCCGCGATCGCCTGGTCGAGCCGCCGGGCCTCGTGCAGCCGCTCGGCGGCCCGGGCCACCGGGGTGGGGCGGCCCAGCTGCTCGGAGATGTCGACCAGCAGCTGACGGGCCCGCCGGGCCAGGTCCTCGATCGACTCGCCGGCGGTGTCCACCCAGACCGGCGGGGCGAACAGCAGGTTGAACAGCAGGCCGACGGCCGCGCCGATCAGCGTCTCCAGCACCCGGTCCCAGGCCTGGGAGGTCAGTTTGGTGACGCCGAGGATCAGCATCGCGCTGATCGCGACCTCCTGGACGAACTCCTCGACCCGGACGTAGCGCCCGATCACCAGGGAGGCCAGGATGATCAGCCCGAGGCTCCACCAGGAGAGCCCGACCACGGCACTGAACCCGATCGCGATCAGCACCCCGACCACCACCGAGACCACCCGGCGGACGCTGGTCTTGAGCGTCGAGTAGACGGTGACCTGGACCACCAGCAGCGCGGTGAGCGGTGCCGTCAGCGGCGCGGGCTCGCTGCTGAGCCGGGTGGCCACCGCGTACGACAGGGTGGCGGCCACGGTGGCCCGCAGCGTCTGGACGGCGAACGGGTCCCGGGCGGCGCGGCGGACCAGGGTCGTCAGGGACTCCGGGAGAAGGGCCATGACGGCCTTGTTCCCCGCACCAGCCGCCCGCACCGCCCGCCGCGGCCGGGACTACTCGTTCAGGCCCCCTGGCCCTCGCGGTTGAAGCGCAGCTTCCAGGGCGCGAGCGCGGACTCCACCTGCACCCCGATGCTCATCTTGGAGGCGCCCTCGATCCGCTCCTCGAAGCGGATCGGCACCTCGCGGATGGCCAGTCCGTGCTGGACCGCCCGGTAGTTCATCTCGACCTGGAACGAGTACCCGTTGCTCTGCACGGTCGGCAGGTCGATGGCCCGCAGGGCGCTGGCCCGCCAGGCCTTGAAGCCCGCGGTGGCGTCCCGGACGCCCAGGCCGAGGATCGCGTTGACGTAGAAGTTGGCCCAGGCGGAGAGCGCCTTGCGGTGCCAGGGCCACTCCGCGGCGGTCGAGCCGCCGGGCACGTAGCGGGAGCCGAGCACCACGGCGGTGCCCTGGTCGGCGAGCAGGGTGCCCACCATCGCGGGTATCGCGGACGCCGGGTGCGAGAGGTCGGCGTCCATCTGGACCACGACGTCGGCGCCCTCGTCCAGCGCCCGGGCCATCCCGGCCAGGTAGGCGCGGCCGAGGCCGTCCTTCTCGGTGCGGTGCAGCACGCCGACGGTGCCCGCGGAGTCGGCGGCGAGCTTGTCGGCGATCTCGCCGGTGCCGTCGGGGGAGTTGTCGTCGACCACCAGCAGGTGCAGGTTCGGCACCGCGAGGTCCGTGAGGAGCCCGGCGAGGACCGGAAGGTTCTCCCGCTCGTTGTACGTGGGGACGACGACAACGACCTTCGGGGAGGCCTCGACCATGTTCTGTTTCCCTCGTGCCCTCGCCGGCCGGCACCCCGTGCCGCACCGGTCGGTTGTCCTGGACGACCTTCGCTGCTGTCAGATCGTGCGAGTGTAGCCGGGGCGACGGCCCATTCCCGCCCGGGGGCGGCGGGGCGGAGTCCCGGGCCCGGGGCCGTGGGCCGGTTCGATCACGATGGACCGCGGGGCAGGTCCTACGCCGTGCCGTAGACGGTGGCGAGGTTGTCGCGGGCGGGGTGGGTGCGGCCGGCCGGACCGGCGGCGAAGAGGCGCAGGACGTTCTCGGTGACCTTGCGGACCACGTCCCCGGCGTGGGCGTCGATGCCGTGCACGCCGCTGCCGTGGGCGTCCAGGGCCTCCACCCAGCGCATCGTGCCGGTGGCGAAGACGCCCGCGCCGCTGGGCACGGTGTAGTAGGCGGTGTCGGAGTGGGAGCGCCGGCCCTCGCAGACCACGGGGGAGTGGGCGATCACCTCGATCGGGCGCGGGGTGGGGAAGGCGGTGTCGACCCGGTCGTACTCGACGCCGACCAGGTGCGGGAAGGACACCCCGGCCGTCACGCCCGTCCCCTCGAAGGCCCAGTGCTCCGGCGAGGTGACCACGTACGGGGCGTCCACCGGGTAGCCGTCGTAGATCACGCCGAGCAGCGAGCTCTCCGGGTCGGCGCCCGGGCCGGTGCGGAAGTCGGTGGTCGCCGGGGCGCCCGCCTGGTGGCCCGGGTCCTGCGCCCAGGCGTCCTTGTAGCAGACCACGGTGCGGTCCGGCCCGAGCTCGCCGGGCTCGAAGCGGACCCGGCGGAAGCAGCAGTTGGCGCCCAGGATCACCAGGTTCGTCCCGGCGTCGCGGGCCGCCGTCACGTGGGCGCGCTGCTCGGGGGACCAGTACTCGTCGTGGCCCAGCGAGAGCAGGGCGCTGGCACCGTGCAGCAGGCCCGGCTCGCGGGCCACGTCGATCCCGGTGGTGTACGCCAGCGGCAGCCCGAGCTGCTCGGCCAGGGCGATCAGCGGCGCCTCGTAGACCAGGAAGCGCCCGGCGCCGTGGTCGTAGTCGTGCGGCCGGTCGAGGACGACCCGCAGCGAGCGGGTGGCCAGGGTGCCGGTCGGGCCGTTGTAGAGGCTGTAGCCGCCCCACTCGTTGTAGGCCTGCCAGGTCGCCGGGGCGCCCATCACCACGGTTCTTCCGGCGGTGGTCGCGGAGCGGACGGTGAGCGGGACGTAGCTGCGGCCGGAGCCGTCCTCGGCGTCCAGCCGCAGCAGGTAGGCGCCCTCGGGCCAGCCGGCGGTGTCCACGGCGAGGGTGCGCTGCCAACCGGTCAGCACGGTGCGGGTGGCCGGGTCGACGTGCGGGGCGGCCTGCTTGGCGCCGGGGACGTGCGCCCGGCGCCAGACCAGCCGGCCCCGGGCACCGCCGTACCAGCCCATCCGGTACGCGGAGACGGTGAAGGCGGCGGCCGCGGTGGAGACGTGCAGGCCGAAGCTCTCGCCGGGCAGCACGCTGACCCGGTCGGCGAAGCCCTCGACGGCGCCGGGCGCGCCGGGGTCGGTGATCTGCCAGTCGGCGTTGCCGGGCAGCGACTGCTCGTCCGGGGCGGCGTCCTCGGGCCCGGGGTGCCGGGCGCCGGAGGGGTCCGCCGGGCCGGGGGTGCCCGGGGCGTCGGGCGTGGGGTGCGCGGCGGCGTCGGAGCGCTGGGTGCCGCAGGAGGTGACGGCGGCCGCCATCAGGCCCAGGCCGAGGATCCTCCGCCGAGTCGGTTCCGTCACCGCTGTCTCCCTGCCGTCCGTCGCCGTACCCCTGGGCGCGCGGGCTCCGTGGGTCAACCGGATGGGTCAATCCATTGAGTCAACGCGCGCGGACATGTCTACCCCGTTCGAGGAGGCACCGGACACCGCCGCGCCGCTGGCGCCGGGCACGGCCGGGGGTCGGCCGTAGGCCGGCAGGGCCGTCCGGGCGCACCCCGGCGTGTTGGGCCGCGCGGCTGCCCGGCCGCTCCGCCCCGGTCCCCTAGCCTGGCCCGGGCCCGCCGTCCGGCGGCCTTGGGGGTCCGGAACCGTGCGGCGGCCGGCCGAAGTCGTGGACAGGGGTGTACGTGGTCTCCTCGGGTTCGGTCGAACCGGGAACGGCGCCTTCGACGCGGGGCACGAGGTTCCGGGCGTGGATGCTCGAAGGCCTCTCGGACATGGCCAAGCAGCACCCCGGCCCGCACGTGGAGGCGCCCGCCGAGAAGGGCACGCGCTGGTGGCGGGTGATGTGTCTGACCGGCCTGGACTACTTCTCCACCCTCGGCTACCAACCCGGCATCGCCGCCCTCGCGGCCGGCCTGCTGTCACCGATCGCCACCGTCGTCCTGGTGCTGGTCACCCTGTTCGGCGCCCTGCCGGTCTACCGGAGGGTCGCCGCCGAGAGCCCGCACGGCCAGGGCTCGATCGCGATGCTGGAACGGCTGCTGTCGTTCTGGCAGGGCAAGCTCTTCGTGCTCACCCTGCTCGGCTTCGCCGCCACCGACTTCATGATCACCATCACCCTGTCGGCCGCCGACGCGACTGCCCACCTGATCGAGAACCCGCACCTGCACAGCGCCCTGTCCGGCAAGCAGGTGATGCTCACCCTGATCCTGGTGGCCCTGCTCGGCGCGGTCTTCCTCAAGGGGTTCAGCGAGGCCATCGGCCTGGCCGTCGTCCTGGTCGTCGTCTACCTCGCGCTCAACGTCGTGGTGGTGGCCAACGGCCTCTGGCACGTGTTCAAGGAACCGCACCTGTTCGGCGACTGGACCGACGCCCTCACCGCCGAGCACGGCAACGCCTTCGCGATGATCGGCGTCGCCCTCATCGTCTTCCCCAAGCTCGCCCTCGGCCTGTCCGGCTTCGAGACCGGCGTCGCCGTGATGCCGCTCATCGAGGGTGACCCGGACGACACCGAGGAGAAGCCCACCGGCCGCATCCGCGGCGCCCGGCACCTGCTCACCACCGCCGCCGTGATCATGAGCGCCTTCCTGATCTCCACCAGCATCATCACCACGCTGCTCATCCCCAAGGACGCCTTCAAGACCGGCGGCCCGGCCAACGGGCGGGCCCTCGCCTACCTCGCCCACGAGAACCTGGGCAGCACCTTCGGCAGCGTCTACGACCTGTCCACCATCGCCATCCTCTGGTTCGCCGGGGCCTCCGCCATGGCCGGACTGCTCAACCTGATGCCCCGCTACCTGCCCCGCTACGGCATGGCCCCGCACTGGGCCCGGGCGGTGCGGCCGACCGTCATCGTGCTGACCCTGATCGCCTTCCTGGTCACCTGGATCTTCGACGCCAACGTCGACTCCCAGGGTGGCGCCTACGCGACCGGCGTCCTGGTGCTGATCAGCTCCGCCGCGGTCGCCGTCACCATCGCCGCCCGCAAGGCCGGGGAGCGGCACTGGACCGTCACCTTCGCGGTGATCGCCGCCGTGTTCCTCTACACCACGGCCGTGAACATCGCCGAGCGCCCGGACGGCGTCAAGATCGGCGCCTGCTTCATCGCCGGCATCATGCTGGTGTCCTTCCTCTCCCGGCTCAAGCGCGCCTTCGAACTGCGCGTCACCGACGTGGTCCTGGACGACGTCGCCGAGCGGTTCGTCCGGGACTACACGTACCGCCCGCTGCGCCTGATCGCCAACGAGCCGAACAGCCGGGACCTCGCCGAGTACCGCGACAAGGTCCACCAGATCCGCCGGGACAACGACATCCCGCCGGAGGACGACCTGGTCTTCGTCGAGGTCACCGTGCTCGACCCGTCCGACTTCGAGGCCGAACTGACCGTCCGCGGCGAAGTGCTGCACGACCGCTACCGGGTGCTCTCGCTGCAGAGCTCCAGCGTCCCCAACGCGCTGGCCGCCCTGCTGCTCCAGGTGCGCGACCTGACCGGGCAGCAGCCGCACATCTACTTCGAGTGGACCGAGGGCAACCCCTTCGCCCAGTTCCTGCGGTTCTTCCTGTTCGGCCAGGGCGAGATCGCCCCGGTCACCCGCGAAGTCCTCCGCGAGGCCGAACCCGACCGCACCCGCCGCCCCGCCGTGCACGTGGGCTGAGCGGGGTTCAGACCTCGTCGAACGGTTCGTCCGACCACCGCCACGACGCCCGGTCGCCACGTATGTGCAGCAGGAACTCGGCGACCGGGCCGCTCGGGGACGCCAGGGTGAGCGCACCGTCGATCCGGTCGTACGCCCGCTCGAAGGCCTCGTGGTCCTCGGCGTCGACGAAGGCGGCGGACTCGTCGAACCACGGCTTCACCTCGGCGAAGCCGGCCCGGGGGACGAATCGCCCGTCCAGCCAGGGGAAGTCGGCGCCGTCCACGACGATGTCGCCGAGCGGCGCTCCCTCGCGCAGCAGTTGCCAGCGGTCTCCGATGGGCATCGCGCGCCCCTCCCGTCCGGGCCCGTTCGGTGGGCCCGGACAGGAGTCTTGCAGCTGCCACTGACAGTCCCGGCGCGGTGCCCGGTCAGCGGGAGGTGCGGTTCTTGGACCAGGCCGGGGCGACGAGGGCCACCAGGGCCACGGCGAAGCCGAGTTGGAGGATGTGACGGATCCAGTCGATGCCGGAGGTGTGGCGCACGCCGATCCAGCCGGAGACGGCGTTGCCGAGCCAGGCCCCGGCGGCGCCGAGGAGCATGGTCAGCCACCAGGGGATCGACTGCGGCCCGCGCAGGATCAGCTTGGCGAGTACGCCGAGCACGAAGCCGATGAGCAGAATCCACAGGAGCTGGAACATCGCGGTCCACCTTCCGGGCGCCGCCGGAATGGACCGGCGCGCCGTGTCGTCGAAGACGCGGTTCGTCCCATGATCACCCGGTTCCGCCGAACGGGCACGTCGGAGGGGAACCTCGCAGGTCCTGGCGCGGACCGGCCCGGACCCACGGGCGGGTGCCCCGGGCCGACAGGTGGGCGGCCGGAGGCCTCAGAGCGTCCGGACGTCCGCGACGGCCTCGCGGACGTCCGGGTGCGGGTCCTCGGCGAGGGGGTCCAGCAGTTCGGCGACGCCGGGTGTCGACCAGCCCTGGACCGCCCAGACCAGTTCGCGGCGGACGGTCGGGTCGGGGTGGGCGGCGAGTCGGGCGAGGCGGTCCACCGGGCCTCGGCGGCGCAGGCCGAACCAGTGCAGGGCGTCCCGCAGGGCGGCCGGATCGCCGGGGTCGCCCGCGGCCTCGATCCGGGCGAGCAGGACGGGGACGGGTGGTGGCGGCCCGTCCAGCGGGTGCGGGTGGCGTTCGCGCAGCCGTCGGCCGCCGTACTCGCCGCGGATCCGGCAGCCGAAGCAGGTGCAGGGGCGGGTGCCGTGGGCGCCGGGGAGGTAGCGCCAGCCGGCCACCTGCGGCACGGCGCGGATCCGGTGCACCTCGCGCGTGCCGATCGCCCTCGGTACGACCACCTCCCAGCCGCGCGGGTCGGGCTGGGCGGCGACCCGGGCGACCGCCTCGGCGGCGGTCAGCCACTGCTGGGCGTCCTTGGCGCGGTCGCGGTAGTGCCCGACCAGCACCTCCTGCGCGTCGTCCAGCCGGACGTGCACCGCGGACAGCGCGCCCTTCGGCCCGAACCGGGCGAGTTCGCGCAGCCACTGGTGGGTCAGGGTGTAGGAGGGCAGCACGGGGAAGCAGTACACCCCGCGCACCCCGCCCTGGCCCCGGCTGTCGGCCCGGATCCCGGCGCGGCGGATGCGCGGCGTGTTCGCCGCGGCCGTCAGGTGCACGAACATCGCCATGAGAGCGGATGCTAGCCGCCTGCGCGGCCCGGGCTCGACGGGTTTTCGGCCGACGGCGCGGTTCGTCGGGGGCCGGCGGGTTACGGGCGGGTGCGCCGGTCGATCAGGGCGGCCAGGCCGTCCAGGATGCGGGCCAGGCCGAAGTCCAGGGCCTGGTCGCGGCCGTCCGGGTCGGCCATCGCGGCGGCCACGGCGGGGTAGCGGTCGGCGTGCCGGTGGACCACCGTACCGAGGGCGGCGAGGAGTTCGGCCTCGGGGGAGCCGTCCGGTCCCACCGCGCGGGCCTGTTCGGCGATGGTGCGCACGTGTCCGGCGAGCAGGACGGCGGCGTCCATCCGCTCGGCGCCGGTCAGCCCGTGGCCGTCGAGGGCGGCCACCACCCCTTCCAGCCAGGCGAGTTCCCGCGGGCCGGGGACGCGGGGGCCGAGGGTGGCGTCCAACAGCCACGGGTGCCGGGCGATGGCCTCGGACAAGTGGCGCGCCCAGGCGGTGAGTTGCTCCCGCCAGTCCGGTGCGCCGACGACCCCGGGCGGCTCGCCGAAGGCCGACTCGACCATCAGCGCGACGAGTTCGGCCTTGCCGGGGACGTACCGGTAGAGCGACATCTTGGTGAAGTCCAGCAGCCCGGCCACCTTCTGCATGGAGACGGCGCCCAGTCCTTCGGCGTCCGCGACCTCGACGCCCGCGGTGGCGATCCGCTCCAGGCTGAGGGCCGGCTTCGGCCCGCGGGTCGGCCGTGCGGGCTGTTCCCAGAGCAGCCGGACCGTGTCGTTCGCCGCCTCGCCCATCGCCTGCTCCCGTCCCGGGGGTTGCCCGTCCGCGCCAACTGTGTCTACCGTACACAGCAATGAACTGTGTCTCATGGACACAGTTGTCGGATCCTCGAACGGAGTGGTTCCCGTGAGTGCTTCCGCGCGCACCAGCGTGCTGATCTCGGGCGCGAGCATCGCCGGCCCCGCCCTGGCCCACTGGCTGGGCCGGTACGGCTTCGACGTCACCGTGGTCGAACTCGCCCCGGCGCTGCGCGGCGGCGGGCAGAACGTCGACTTCCGCGGGCACACCCACCTCGGCGTGCTGGAGCGCATGGGCGTGCTGGAGGAACTGCGCGCCCTGGACACCGGCGGCAGCCCGATCACCTTCGTCGACCAGGACGGGCGCCGACTCCTGCACCTGCCCGCCGAGTTCGCGGGCGGCGAGCTGGAGATCCCGCGCGGAGAACTGGCCCAGGTGCTGCACCGGCACAGCGGATCCCGCGCCGAGTACGTCTTCGGTGACTCCGTCGAGGCCCTGGAGCAGACGGCGGCCGGGGTGCGGGTCGCCTTCCGGCGGGCCGCGCCGCGCGAGTTCGACCTGGTGATCGGTGCCGACGGGCTGCACTCCACCGTCCGGCGGCTCGCCTTCGGGCCCGAGCAGCGGTTCGTCCGTCACCTCGGCTACTACGCGGCGACCTGGCAGCTGCCCGCCGGTGGCGCGCTGCCGGCCGGTGGGACGGCCCTGAACGTCCCCGGCCGGCTGATGTCCGTCGGGGCCGACCCGCGCGACCCTGACCGGGCGGGCGCCTTCTGCCTGTTCGCCTCGCCCGAACTGCGCTACGACCGCCACGACACCCGACAGCAGAAGGACCTGGTCCGCACCGCCTTCGCCGGCCTCGGCTGGAAGGTCCCGGAACTGCTGCGGAGCCTGGACGAGGCGCCCGAGCCGTACTTCGACTCGATCAGCCGCGCCGACGTCCCCGCCTGGTCCACCGGCCGGATCGCCCTGCTCGGCGACGCCGCCTGCGGGGCCACCATCGGCGGGATGGGCACCGGCACGGCGGTGGTGGCCGCGTACGTCCTGGCGGGCGAGCTGGCGCTGGCCCGCGGCGACCACCGGGCCGCCTTCGCCCGGTACGAGGGGCTGCTGCGCGACTACGCCCGGGGCTGCCAGAAGGGTGGGGACCGGACCGGCCCGTTCCTGGCGCCGCGCACCGCGGCCGGACTGCGGCTGCGCAACGGGCTGCTCAACCGGCGGTGGGTGCTGAACCGGATGCTGGAGCTGGGCAAGCAGGTGTCGAGCGTCGAACTGCCTGACTACGGGGCGCTGTTGGCGGGGCGGTTCAGTGCGGCGGGGTGATCCGGTTGCCGTTGTCGAGCAGTGCCTCGACCTGGACGGTGCCGCGGGCGGGCCGTTCGACCGCGAGGGTGTGGTCCGGGGCCGGCCGGTCGGCCGACCAGTCCGGGCCCTTGACGGTCAGCCGGGTAACCCGCCGGCTGCCCGCCGCGAGCAGGTAGTCCGCGCCCTGCGGGGAATGCCACCACGCCCAGGCGACGGTGTCCTGCTCGAACCGGCTGCACCCGCGGCCCGGCCCGCCGCCGGTGCGCTGCGGGCCCCGGGCGGTCGGCAGCAGCACGGCGGTGGCGGCGCTGCCCTCGCCCGTCCAGCGGTCGGCGCGCAGGCAGTACCAGGCGGCCGCGCCGGCGTTCTGCGGCAGCGGCTGCACCGCGAAGGCCCACAGGTTGAGCTGCTTGACGCCCGGGGTGCCGTCCGGCACGGCGCAGCCGGCCCGTGCCCAGGCCACCAGGGCGTCCTGGCCGGTGGACTCGCGCGGCGAGCGGGCGGGCTGGGTGCGGTCCGGCGGCGGGGTGTAGGTGAGGTGGGCCGGGACGAGGCCGCCGAGGTCGGCCAGCAGGAAGGCGTGCTTCTCGGCGATCACCGAGGAGGAGCGCAGCTGGAGCACGGTGGCACCCCGGCAGTCCGCGAGCCCGCCGCCCGGTGCGGCCGGGGTGACCCCGTCGGGGTGGTCCAGCGGGCGGGCGGCGGTGTCGGGCTGGTCGATCCGGCGGGTCTCGGCGGTGTCCACCCAGGGCGCCAGCAGGTAGCGCAGGGCGGTGCCCCGGCGGCTCAGCACCACCGCGCCCGCCGTGGTCACGTCGGAGTCGTCGGCCCGTGCCAGGTCGAGCCCGCCGTCGTGCCCGTCGGTCCAGCGGGCGATCCGGCGGCCGTCGTACAGCACGGCCACGCCGGTGCCGTCGACCGTCCCGGCGTACAGCAGCTGCGGCGGGGTGTCGGGCGGTGCGGTGTCCGTACCCGGCTCGGCCCGGGTCTGCGGGCCCGGCTGGGCCCAGGCGGCCAGGGCCCGGCCGAGCAGGGCCGCGTCCGCGCGCCGGTCGCCGCGGGCGGGCCAGGCGGTGAAGTCGATCCGCGCGGTGTGCTGCCAGGCGTCCGGGCCGACCCGGACCAGCCGGGCCGGGTCGGTGACGGCGCCCGGGGGCCGCAGGGCCGATTGCGGGGCGCTGCTCGCCGGGGCGGAGCCGCCGCCCAGCACCGCGGCCGTCGTGGTCAGCCCGAGCACCCCGACCGCCAGCGCGGCGGTCAGCGTACGGCGGCGGCGCAGCAGGTCGGTGGGCTGGACCCGGACGGCGCACGGGTCGAAGGCGAGCGGCTCGTCCTCGGGCCCGGCCGGGACCTCGGCGGCCGCCGCGAGCGCCTCGGTGGGCCGCTCCACTCCGGCGGCGCGCAGCACCTCCAGCGCCTCCGGGCCGTCCAGCCCCTCGACCACGTGCAGGGCGAAGGCGGCCCGGGCCGGGGCGTCCAGGGCGGCGAGCGCGTGGTCCAGTGCCGCGTCCTGCTCGCCGCCGTGCGGGGTGAACAGCCGCAGGCCCCAGACCCGGGGTGCCAGCAGCCGCGCGGCCGGGCGCGGGCGCAGGGCGGTGCGCAGCACCCGTAGGCGCAGCGCTGCGTAGACCGGGTCGGGGTCGGTGCCGGGGTCGGTGCCGGTGGTCGTCGGCGCGCTGCCGGCCGGATCGGCGGCGGCGGGAGTCGGGGGAGGGGCGGAGGCAGGGGCAGGGGCGGTGCGGCGGGTCCAGCGGAACGGCAGGGCGCGCTGGACGGCCGCGTGCGCGGCGAGCACCCGGCTGTGCCGGTCCCGGTCGGCGGGCAGGGCCAGGTAGGCGAGCCGGACCAGCCTGCGGTAGTGGTGCACCAGCGCGGCCTCGGCCTCCGCCACCGGTCGCGCCGGGACGCCCCGGGGCGCCGGTTCCGCGCCCACCGTCCGTGCTGCCAACGGGCCCTCCCGGTGCCGATCGCTGTCGTGGTGGACGGTCCAACGAGTCGATCATGTGATGGTTGCGCCGTTCGGGGTGTGCGGCGGGCTGCCGCGCGCCGTCGGACGCGTCGGGTCGTCGGCCCGGGCGGGCGCGGCGGCCCCCGGCGGCACAGAGGCTCCGGGCGGGGAGCCCCGGGTGCGGTGGCCGGGCAGTCTCCCGTGTCGGAGGTGTGTTCGCAGGTCAGGGCCCTTGGTCCCACCCGTTCGGCCCCTTGGCCCCTGGCGCTCCGCCCGGCCGGGGGCCATGCTGCCGGTACCGGCCGGGACGATCCGCGCCCGATCGGACCAGCATCGTTGGACGAGGTGAACCGGCGTGCGGCATGCCACCGTCGAATCTGTGATGACCAGCCCCGTGGTCCGGATCGCGCCCGAGACCGGCTTCCGGGAGATCGTCGCGCTGCTGACCGAGTACGACATCACCGGGGTGCCGGTGGTGGACCCGGACGGTCGGCCGCTGGGTGTGGTGTCGGAGGCGGATCTGCTGCGCACGCTGGCGGCGCAGGAGGACCCGGGCAGCCTGCTGCCCGCGCCCGAGTGGGCGAAGGCCGGGCCGGGCGGCGAGGTCACGGCGGCGGAGCTGATGACGGCGCAGCCCGTCTGCACCACGCCCGGCACCAGCGTGGTCGCGGCGGCCCGGCAGATGAGCCGGCACGGGCTCAAGCGGCTGCCGGTGCTGGACGAGGAGGGGCGGGTCGTCGGCATGGTGAGCCGCGGCGACCTGCTGCGGGTGTTCCTGCGCGAGGACCGGGTGATCCGGCGGGAGATCGTCGAGGAGGTGCTCGGGCGGATCGACGGGGTGAGCCCGGCGGAGATCGGGGTGGAGGTCGACCAGGGGCGGGTGGTGCTCAGCGGCAGCGTGCCCGAGGCGCACCTGGTGCCGATCGTGCTGAACCTCTGCCGCTCGGTGGACGGGGTGGTCTCGGTGACCGACCGGCTCCGGGCCGGGGGCGCCACTGCGTCGGTCGGCTGATCGGCGGGGCCCGCTCGGCCGCGGCGGCCCGGTCAGGAGCCGGACGATTTGCTTCGCATACTGCGGAGGGTATCGGGTAACTCACTCTGTGTGCCCGGCGGTTCGGACTGCCGGGGCGACGGAGCACTCGGGAGGCGGCCGTGGCGGTCGTGTTCGACGCGGACTTCACTTCGACCGGGCAGTGGGTCGCCGGGCGCAGCAGCGCATACCCCCGGATGGGGCCGACCAACCGGAGCGACCACAAGCTCGACTACCTGAGTCACGACTACTGCCCGGGTGGGCAGTTCACCGCCGTGCGGCGGCGCACCGGCGGGCTGTGGACGTGCAACCTGCTGACCACCGAGGGCAGTCCGGAGGGCTTCCAGGTCCGCACCGGGGACGTCCTGTCGGCGCAGGTGACGCTGCCCGTCCAGTTGGGCGCCTGGCCGGCGATCTGGACCTGGCGGGACGGCGGCAACGAGGTCGACCTCTTCGAGTACCACCCGGACAACCCGGACCTGCTGGAGATCTCCAACCACGTGCGCGGCGGCTTCCGTTACTGGCACGGCGGCGGCGTCGGGGTCGGCCCGGGGGCGAGCATCGGCCTGCGGGTGGTGCTCGGCGCGAACTCGGTGGACTGGTACGTCGAGGAGGAGCTGGTCTACGCGGACCTGCACGGGGTCGGGGCCGGCTGGCACGCCTACCTGATCGTCAACATGTCGGTGTCGGACGGGACGTACCACGCCCGGCCGCCGTTCGACGGGCCGAACCGGCTGAGCTGGGTCTGCGAGAGCCTGACGGTGGAACGCTGAGCGGCCCGGCAGGCCCGGGCCGTCGGGAGTGCTCGCGCTGTCGGGGGCGCTCGCGCCGTCCCGTGCGCCTGGGGCGTCCGCCGCGCCGCCGTTACGGCGCGAAGGTGGCGGTGATCGGGCCGCCCGGTCCGAAGCGGTGGAACCAGACCGCCCGGCGGTGGGTGCCGATGTGTGCCGGGTCGGTGACGTAGAGGTCGTCACGCGGGGCGCGTTCGTTGCCGGGGGCCAGGGCGGCGTCCACGGCCCGGTCGGCGAGCGCGCGGAGCAGGGCGGCGGCGGTGGCCTCGGCCGCGGTGGGGGCGATCGCCAGGGCGGCGAGCTCGGTCCAGAGCGCGGTGGCGACGTAGGAGATCGGCGAGTGGTTGAGCGCCGGGTGGGGATGCCCGTCGGTGGTGCGGCGGAGCAGCCCGGCCGCGACCAGTTGCTCGGGGGAGCGGCGGTCGTCGGGCGGATGGTGGTTCATGGACGGAAACGCTACCCCGGTGCGCGGGGCCGGTTCCGCAGGAACGTTTTCTCAGGCTTTCTTCACGACGCTTTGACCCGTCGCGGGCGCACGATGGTGGTAAGGCGCTGGTCACCCCGGGCAGCGCGGCAGCTCAGGCCGTACGACGCCCCGGTGGTCACGGCGTCGATCACCTCGGCGGGCCCGCAGGGTCGGAGGAGGAGGAGGACCTGATGAGGCACTGGCATTGGCACGGCTACGGGCCCGGCCACGGTCCGGGCGGCTGGGGCATCGCCCTGATGGCGATCGTCTCGCTGCTCGTCCTGGCGGTGCTGGTGCTCCTGGCCGTCGCCCTGTTCCGCTACGTCTCGCGCTCGCGGCAGCCCGTCCCGCACGGACCGGGCGGCGCGGGGGTCACGGGTGCCGGTCCCGGTGGACCGCACGGCTGGGGGCACGGCCCGACCCCGGAGCAGGTGCTCGCGGAGCGCTTCGCGCGGGGCGAGATCGACGCGGAGGAGTACCGGCACCGATGGGAGACGCTGCGTTCGCCGGGTGGCCCCGGTGGGCCGGGCGGCACGAACGGCCCGGTCGGGCCTCCCGGCAGCTGACCGGGTGCGAGGTCGGGGCACTGGACCGGGGGTTTCCGGGGGCAGGGGGCTGGGGGAGCGGTTGAGGCCCCCCCCCCCTGAGGTGCGGCGGGCCGCGTCGCCGCGCGGGGGTGGGGGGGGGGCCGGGGGCGGGTTTGGGGCCCCCCCCCCCCCGCCCCCGGGGAGACC